>JAZQWV010000024.1:0-29272 GCA_045632525.1 Candidatus Fimenecus sp. | reverse complement strand
TGAGTAACGCCACGAGCTTCTTTCATTTCGTCGATAAGTTCTTCAAAGTATTTCTTACCAACTTCCATAACAACGTCAGAATACATCTGAATGAATCTTCTGTAGCAGTCATATGCCCAACGAGCGTTGCCTGACTTTGCAGCCATAACTTCAACAACTTCTTCGTTAAGACCAAGGTTGAGGATTGTGTCCATCATACCAGGCATTGATGCACGAGCACCTGAACGAACTGAAACGAGAAGAGGGTTCTGTGTATCACCGAATTTTTTGCCAGTGATTTCTTCCATCTTGTCGATGTTCTGCATGATTTCTGCCTGAATTTCATCGCTGATTTTTCTGCCATCCTCATAGTACTGTGTACAAGCTTCTGTTGTAACTGTGAAGCCCTGAGGAACTGGGAGACCGAGACTTG
Source organism: Candidatus Fimenecus sp. (assembly GCA_045632525.1). GTDB lineage: Bacteria > Bacillota > Clostridia > Oscillospirales > Acutalibacteraceae > Fimenecus. The sequence continues at coordinate 28,860 of JAZQWV010000024.1, read as the reverse complement.
TCATCTCAGCAAGGTTAGCACCTTTACCACCGAGGAGTTCACGCATTGTTGCGTTACCCTCTTTGAAAAGGTAAACAAACTTTTTGCTCATTTTTATACCTCCAAAAAATTATTAACAAATTTATGGTTGTGCCAATGGCACACTTAACCTTATAAATTGTATCAAAAATTATTTATATTTTCAATAGTTTTGCCCCAAATTTTTACATACTTTTTAAATTGTTTGTTTATAAACAAAAATACTACATATTATTGATAGACTTTTGGTGTTTTTTGTGCTATATTTTATACATTGAATTTTAATTTTAAACTTTGGTGATAAATTTGGAACTTTTAACTTATGAAATTTTAAATGCCACAGCAGAAGCGGATAAAAATTCACTGCCAATGTTCAGTTGTGACACATATCCTTGCTTCATTGATTTGGCATTTTCAAAAAATATGAGCGTGCACGATGTTATCGTGGTTTTCCCTGATGATATGGATGTTGAATACAGCGTTTTTTCAAGCCTTGATGGTGTGAATTTTTATAAGCTACACAAGAGCCCGAAAATCGCAAGATATATTCGTGTCTTCGTGAAATATTATAGCGGTGCAAGACCAACTATCAACAATATTGAAGTTTTGGGTGAAGATTGCACATTTCCACAGAAAAAAGCAAGTTTCAAAGAAGCGTTGCCATTTGATGAGACTGAATATGCACGCCCTGTTATCGATGAAGATATTTTTGAAGATATTAAAGGAATTATCGGCAGAACAATTGGTGAAGAATACATAGAACAATTTGATTTGCGACTTGATAGAAGACTTAAAGAGGACTATTTCACAGTTGCAAGTCTTCGTGGCAAAATTGTGCTTACATCAAACAGTGGTGTAGGTCTTGCAAGTGCGTTTAATTGCTATTTAAAAGATGTTTGTCATTGTCATGTTTCCCGTTTTGGCAAACAGGTGAAATTGCCAAAAACCTTACCTACTGTAAATGGTAAAATCGACCGTACAACTAATTTTGAACACAGATATGCTTATAACTATTGTACTCACTCTTATTCAATGGCTTTCTGGGGTGAAAAAGAGTGGCAAAAAGAGATTGATTATCTTGCAATGAATGGTGTCAATTTAGTGCTTGATATTCTCGGTATGGAAGAAGTGTATAGACGCTTTTTAACTAAACTTGGTTATCGTCATCGTGAAATCAAGAATTTCTTGGTAGGACCTGCTTATTATGCTTGGTTTTATATGAGCAATATTTGTGGTATCGGTGGACCAATTCACGACGACTTCTTCTTTGAAAAATGCGAATTAGCCCGTAAAAATCACAGAAGAATGCAAACTCTTGGAATGAATATTGTTTTGCAGGCATATACGGGTATTGTGCCACGCGATATTCAGAAAAAAGACAGAGATGTGCCTGTTATTGAGCAGGGCAAATGGAAAGGTATTGAGCGTCCTTTAATTGTTAGTCCTGATAGCGTTTCTTATTCAAAATACGCTAAGCTTTTCTATGAATGTCAAAGAGAAGTGTTTGGTGATATAACTCATTATTATGCTGGGGACATTTGTCACGAAGGTGGTAAACTCAATAAGAAAAAGGCAAAAGAGAGTTATAAAAATGTGATGGAAAGCATGCTTGGGTTTGACAAGCAAGCGCAATGGGTTGTGCAATGTTGGTCAATGAATCCAAACAAATCTTTCACCAACGCAGTCAAGCAATATCGCAATAAGCACATTATTATGTTGGATTTGCATTTTGAGAAAATCAACCACAATGCAAACAAATTCAGCAGACTTGCGAAATATGGCAATGTGTTAGAGGGATTGCTTAATAATTTTGGTGGTCGTCAAGGTCTTTATGGACCTGTCGATACTATTTCCAAGAAAGTGAAAGAAGCATCACAAAGACCTAATTTCAAGGGAATTGCGCTCACATCTGAAAGCACAAATATGAATCCAATTGTTTCTGAAATCTTCTTGACAAGTATATGGGAAGATGTTACAGACATCAATAAATGGGTTCAGAATTATGCTATCCGTCGATATGGCAAACATAATGAAAATATCGAAAAGAGTATGGAAATTCTTCTCAAAACAGTTTATTGTGAAGAAAATTGTAACAGTATGTTTGGCACACCTGAAAGTATGGGTTGTCGCAGACCACTTGACCCTGAAAGAAAGCTCTTTACGGCTCGTGGCTCGGTGAAAATCCCATATTCTACAAAGGATTTTGACGAAGCAGTTAAACTTTTCTTGAAAGATTTTGATAAGTTCAAAGACAACGAATGCTATATCTATGACGCTGTCGATTTGTTAAGACAGTCTCTTGCAAATAAACTGACAGATGTGTCAAGAAAAATGGCATCGGCATATAAGACAAAAGACTATTTCGCATTTATGGATAACAGCGAAAAATTGATGTCTCTTTTTGATATGCTCGACAGAGTTTTGCTTAATAGCCGTGATTTTTCATTCGCGTCATATATTGAGCCTGTTTGTGAATACACAGATAAACTTGACGATTTCACAAAAGAAATTTATATGCTCAATGCGAAAGCACTGATTACCACTTGGTATTGCAGATTATTAGCAGATAAGGGTAATCTTCACGATTATGCCCACAGACAAATGGGTGACCTTATGACATCATTCTATAAAATGAGATGGGAAAAACTCATAGAGCAAGTGAAAGTTGAGATGGACGGTGGCAAAGCACAAGAAATCGACTGGTTCCGTCATGAATGGGATTGGGTATTAAGTGATACGAAATACACAAAAAAAGTCCGTGAAGATAGCTTAAAAGCACTAGGCAAGCAGATTTTGGAGAAATGATATGAAACGAAAGTTTAAAATATCAAAAAAATCTAAAATTATAGTGTTGTTCTTGTTCTGCTTTGTACTTGTTTTTCTTGGTTGGAATATCTATCAAAACCAATATATTCAAGTGAATGAGATTACCATAAAAAGTGATTATTTACCTGATGATTTTCAAGGCTACAAAATTGCTCATATTTCAGATTTGCACAATGCAGAGTTTGGAGAAAATAATGAAAAATTGCTCTCATTAATAAAAGAACAAAAACCTGATATTATTGTGGTTACAGGTGATATTGTTGATTCGCGAAGAACCAATGTGCAAATCGCAAGAGATTTTGCAAATAATGCAACGCAGATTGCACCTATTTATTATGTAACAGGTAACCACGAAGCAAGAGTTGATATGGAAGACGAAATAGATTTCATAGAGCTTAATGAGAATGTAATTGTTTTACACAATCAGAACGTTTTGCTCGAAAAAGGTGACAGCGTTGTTCAACTGATTGGTGTTGACGACCCTGATTATAGAGCTGTTGAAGATAGCACAGAATATATGAATGAACAACTTGAAAAGTATAGTGATAATGAATATTTCAAGATTCTTTTATCACATCGTCCAGAGCTTTTTGAAACTTATGTTCAAAATAATATGAGTGTTGTCTTTTCAGGTCACGCTCACGGCGGTCAGGTGAGATTTCCATTTATTGGTGGTTTAATTGCACCACATCAAGGGTTATTCCCCCAATATGACTCTGGGTTATTTAGTTTGAATAATACAAATATGGTTGTAAGTCGAGGCGTAGGGGATAGCATACTCCCATTAAGAATTAACAATCCACCTGAAATAATAATCGTAACATTAAATAAATGAAAAAGAGTACGGAAAACTCCGTACTCTTTTTTGCGTCATAGGATTATTTTATTGTTTTAAGTCTGATACTTGTTACCGAATATGCAGGGATGGTGTAATTGAATTTTTCGGAAACACCGTCGAGCAAAAATTCTTCCATTGTGAGATGAGTTGACTCGTCTGCATCAAGCACATTGTCATTCTGGAGTGAGTCGCCAGCAACTTGATTTACTTCTGCTTTTGCATTGATTTGTGCATTTGCAATATCAATAGCAACTGTTTTTGCGTTTTCTGTTGTGTTTACAAATTTAATAATGATATCACCATTGTCGTCAACACTTGCAACTGTGTATGCTTCTGCTTCTGCAGGTGTGCCGAAATCATAATCAACGTAAAGCACATCGTCAATATAGCACTTAACTGCGCTACCGTTAACTTCAACTTTAAGCTTATATGTTTTACCTGTTTCGATTACGCAATCTTTAACTGTGCCGTTAATCTGACCTGTTTTTGCATTGTCAGTTATTTTCTGAAGACAAGAAACTGTGTTATCCCAACCACCGATATTCCAGAAGATATTGTTATCTGTGCCTTGAACTGCAAATGGAATCAAGAAACCTTCGTTACCACTGAGTTTTGTTGCTTCAACTGTGTATGTATAGTTAGTCCAGTCTTTTTCGCCGAAATATGCAACGCTACCTGTTTCGCTATAATTCATATCAGTTGTTGTGTTTGTGAGAGCGCCACTCTTGATTTTCCACTTGCCGTCAGTTGCGAAATCCCATTTTGTTTTTGAGAAAAGATTGCAACTGTCTTCTGCAAGAATTTCGCCTGTTTTGTTATCTGTTACAACTATATTGTCAAATTTTGCTGATGTGTACCAAGTACCAACACCAACGGCGCCTTTAAGGTCTGCTTGTGGAATTTTTGCACCGTCGAACTCGTGTTTTAATACAGATGCACCTTGGTTAAGCGAGAAAAGTTTTTGCACATGGTAACTGATTGAGCCCATTGCAGTGTTGTTGTCAAACCAAATAAGGTTTGGCGACCAATGGCGAGCAACAGTACTACTGAAAAGTGGTGCATAAGCAGCCATTTCAACAATGTCACCGTTTCGCTCAAGACCTGTCATATATGCGCCTTCTGCAAGAGCAGCTTTGAGAAGATTACTTCTTGCGGCATATTCACCAAGGAAGATTTTAATAGCGCCACCATAGATGGTGTCGGTCATTGTTTCAACTGTTCTTGTATAATTATTTTCGTCATAATAGTCAGCGTGCTTCAAGAACCATTCAGGCTCATTATAATAATGCTGGTCAACTGCGCCCGCAAAATCTTTTGCATTTGTTGAGCCCATTTTGTCAAGCTCTGCTTTTGCATATTCATAAGATGGAATATGATTCCAACCATTTATAGCATCTGCCGCACCTGATGAGTAGATGAGTTCAAGACCTTCATAAAGTTTAGGATTCTTTGTCTTCGCTTCATTGAATGCTTTAAGGAACGCACTATATCTCTCAAAATAATCCTGACCTTCGTTTTCGTTGCCGATACAGATGTATTTGAGTTCAAATGGTTCTGTGTGACCGAGAGATGCTCTCACTTTACCCCAAGTTGAGTTTGCATCTCCGCGACAGAATTCAACAAGGTCGAGCATATCCTGAACATATTGTTTGAATTCAGGTGTATCCATTCCTACAGGGCCTTTGCCACGCATCTGGCAGTAAAGTCCGCAGTTAAGAACAGGAACACCAATAGCTCCGATATCTTCACAAAGCAAGAAATATTCATAGAAACCAAGTCCATAAGAGAAGAAACTTGGATATGGGTCTTCGGTTGTTGCTAAATCGGTCCAGATGCTTGTGCCCTGACTTCTTGTTGCAACATCACCATATTTGCCATTAAAGAGAAGTGGAAGTCCGTCATCACCAACGCCAATTGAGTCTTTCCAGTCATAAGCTGTGATTTCGTCATAACCTTCAATAACGCAACCACCGGGGAAACGCAAGAATTTAGGTTGCATATCTTCGAGCAACTGACCTAAATCTTTTCTTAATCCGTTTTCTCTGCCTTTGAATGTATCTTCAGGGAAAAGTGAAATCATATCAAAATGAACTTCGCCTTTGCCTATTAAAATCTGTAATGTTACACCTTTTTCAGCAGCAACTGATGATGTGAGCTTTGCAGAATATTTTTGCCACTCATTGCCCACGTTTTCGATAGTTGCAGAGCCTACAACCTTGCCGTCAACTGCAAGATTTGCTTGAATATTACCCTTGTAATCAGCAGGTGTTTTAGCATAGAAAGTAAGGTTATATGTAGCATCTTTTGTGAGAGCCATCCCGTCAAGGAAACCTTTGTTTTCAATGCCTGCAAAGTCATCTGCATTGTTTTTCATAATGAGATAACTTGGGTTGTTCTCGTTAAGACAATCTTTTGAAATCTGTGTAACCTTGATGTCAGCATTATTAACAGCATTCCAGTTATAAAGGTTATCGTTTTGTGCGAGTGCTGTAAATTCAAATGAACGGTTTGCAACCATTTCGGCATAAAGCCCGCCATCTGCCGCAAAGTTGATATCTTCAAAGAAAATACCAAAAAGCAAATCGCTGATGTCGTGAATTTTGTCGCCGGCATCAATGTTTAAAGTGTAATTTGCAGTTTCTTTATTATAATCTGAAACTGAGTTTGCACCTGTGTTGTTTACAACAATGTTAGCAGGTTCATTTTCATCTGGCTCATCTTTGGGTGTGCAACCAGTGAAAACAGAAAGAAGCACCAAAGTGAGAGCAAGTGTTATTCCCATAACTTTTAAAAAGGATTTTTTCATAAATATTCCCCTTAATTTTTATTTGAAATAATTATAATGTATTTAAAAAAGTGTGTCAATAAAAAGTGTGGCTGCAGAATTGACAAATGGCAATTTTTGGCGTAGAATTTAAGCATGATTTGGAGAAAAGGGGATTTGTTTATGGCAAAGAAAGTTTTAACACCAGCAGAAATTGAAATTAAAGCGCTCAAAAAGAAATATCGCAAAGAAAAAACTGAAAAACTTCTTCCTGTTTTTCTTGCGATAGTGATTGCAGTCAGTGCTTTGATTATCGGTAAAGGTTCAGGTGCGGACAAACAACTTGCAAATGGTGATGTTGTAGATAACAATAATAATTCTAATCAACAAGTTGTTCAGAATGATAATTCTAATTCTACAAACACTAATTCAAATCAGGTTCAAAACCCATCAACAGATGTTGATTTAACACCTGATAAAAATCTCGCTGATGACCCTGCTAACTGGTCAAAAGAACAAATCGTTCAGTTCTATAAGCAGTCAGCTGCAAAATCACACGCAACTGCCCAGTCTTCACAGACAATGACAATGCCTAAAATGGTTGTCAATGATGGCGGCGGTGCTCTTGGTGGATTCATTAAACTAGTTACACCTGTAATCAACTCTGTTTTGGCAAAACAAGCAACAACTTATGGTGGAATTACAGGTGGTTACAACAATCTCGTAGCATCTGATGTGGCAAGTGCAAAGGCATATAAAGAGGGTAACTATACAATTATCGAAATGACAATGGTTGAGCAGACAGATGGTCTCTATGGTGAGCCACAGGATGGTACAGTTGGTCACGCTATCAATGTTCTCGGTAATGTTGCAACAGCAGTTGAACAGTTCCCACAATTTGATATTAAATATAAAGAAGCAGATATCAAAATTCATTATGCTAACCCAACAGTAAAGGTTAGAATTAACGAAAACGGTATCATTGAAAAGGGTACATGGCAATACACAGCAGAAATCGACATTAAGCATCTTCAAATTGAATCAGTTATGGTCGATAAAGCTGAAGCGGAAATCATTTACACTATTGTTGTTGGTGGCGGATTCTAAAATCAGGGAGTGAGAAATTTGAAAAGACCTTTTGCGATAATCGGCTTTTCAATGCTCTCAACATTTTTAATAATTTCAGAATTAACATTTTATCAGACTGTTGCTGTCACATTGACGGCAACAGTTTTGTTTTGCTTACTTTTATTTTTCAAGAAAACAAGAAAGAATAAAATTATATTAACGATTTTATTATCGGCAGTTGTTTTCTCAACAAGTTTTATTATAGCTCAAGGCGAATATGCAAAAATTTTGAATGAGGATATGCATAAAGACATAAAAGGTGTTGTCTGTGAAATGCCTGCTTATTCAGACTATGCCAATACATACATAATCAAAGTTTATGGCGAGGATTATAAAATCAGATATGTTTCAGAATATGATAAGGGTTTTAAACAAGGTGATATAGTCAGTGGTAAAGTAGTGCTTCAAGAGAATAATGATAATACAGATTATTTTGAAAGTGCTCTTGCATCAAATATATATTTTAACTGTTTTGAAGATGAAGGTAATAAACTAAATAACACTAATCTTAAAAATACTATTTATTATTACTCTGGTATGGTCAAAGAGTGGTTTACAGATGTTGTAATCAATTATTTGCCATGTGAAAATGGTGCAATTGCAAGTGCAATGGCGATAGGTGATAGAATAGGTCTTTCTTATGAAACCACAACAATGTTCAACTATTCGGGCATTTCACACCTTTTGGTGGTTTCAGGTTTGCATTTAAGTTTGTGGTCGCTTGGAATAATCAAAATTTTGCAAAAGAAAGAGAAAATCAGAAAATATGTTGTCCCAATAGGACTCTTGTGTCTTGTGGGTTATTCTGTATTAACTGGACTTAGTGTGTCGGTTATTCGCGCAGGTCTTATGGTGGGATTTGTACTCATTGCCAAGCTATTCAGACGGGATGCCGATAGTTTGAATTCTATAGGTTGTGCAGTAACAATTATTGTGCTATCAAATCCATTTTCACCATATTCTGCATCCCTTTGGCTTACGGTTTTATCAACAACGGGGATTCTCGTTTTCTTTGAACCGATTAGAAATGGGATATTAAATTTTCAAGTATTAAAGTCACTTAAAGAAAATGGGCTTACAAATTTTGTAATATCATCAGTTACCATAAGCCTTGCAACTGCTATTTCCACTTTGCTTGTTTTTATAATTCATTTCAAAATGATGCCCATTGCATCAATTATCGCTAATCTTTTAGCAGTGGATTTGGCAATGGTTTTGATGGTTTCAACTGTGTTTGGTGTGTTTTGCCATTGGTTTAATTTATTGTGGCTGTCAAAACTTTTGTTTTTTATTGTTGGTGTAATCGGTGAATTTTTGCAAGCTGTCGCAAGAAATATCGGAATGTGGGAGCATTCAACTATCTCTGTCGCATCACCGATTTTCGATTTCTTTTTAATTTTTGCTATATTTGTTATCATAATTGCCTGTTATTTTAAAAAGCGAAGCAAAAATATTTTCAAAAGTGTGGCTACTCTTTTGTCGGTGTTGTTTGTGCTTATAACCTTATTTACAGTGGCTTATGATTACAATACTGTATCAATTCATGTGAATAATGAAAATAACAATATAATAGTTCTTGCAAATTATCAGGGTGATACAACAATTTTGGGCTGTCCCAGCAAAAAGCAGACAAGAGCAGTAAGAGATATAATGATGACTCATAATGAGAAAAAGATTGATAATATTGTTTCAGACTCTAAAAATCTATCAACTCTTATGAATCTTCAAAAATCACTTTTAATAGATGAAAGTTGCAAAACAAATGAGCCTTCTAAGGATTACAAAGTAATAAAAAATGAATATGGTACTGAAATAGCCTATAAAAATGTAAATTTACTGTTAATAAATGATTTTACTTACGAAAATTGCTTTGAAAATACAATTGAATATGATATAATTATTACGAATATGCTGAACGAAGATGAAAAATTGTATTTATCATCTCTTTTGCAAAATGAAAACTCACTTTTGCTTGATGTGAAAAATGGTGAAACAGTAAGTATTAATTGTAAATGGGAGAAAATTTATGCCACTTATAAATGAACTTGAATTGAAGAAACAAATTCAAGAGAATAAGATGTCAAATTGCTATCTTTTTTATGGTAGCGAAGATTATCTCAAACAATTTTATACAAATAAAATCTGTCAAAAGTTTGTGACAAAGGGTAGCGAAACTTTCTCTCTTCGCAAATATGACGGAAAAGACAATACCCTCGACGAAGTGTTAGAGGGTGCACAGTCAATGCCTTTTATGAGCGAATATTGTGTAGTTGTTGCTCGCGATTTTCAACTGGATTCTTTGGGCGAAGATGATAAGAATAAGTTAACAGACTATCTTTCAAATCTTCCTGATACATCTATCACAATTTTCTGGATGGATAGCATAGAGGTGTCACCTAAAAACGCAAAATGGAAATGGGTTATTGATAATTTCAATAAAAATGCAACAACAATAAACTTTGCAAAACCCGATATGCGAGAGCTTAAAAAGATTATCATTGCCTATGTTAAAAAACAAGGTTGTGTAATTAGTGATAAATCAGCATCATATCTTGTTGAGTTGGTTGGCGACAGTCTTAATACATTGTTTAATGAAATGGAGAAACTTTGTAATTTCGTTGGACAGGATAATGAGATAACAAATGAACATATTGACGCTACTGCTGTGCGCTCGTTAGAGGCAAGAGTATTTGATTTATCAAAACTTGTGCTTAATCATAATCCGCAAGGTGCTTTGGAATTGTTGCATAATCTTATGCTTCAAAAAGCAGAGCCTATTGATATTTTCGGTGTTATTTTAATGTCATTTGTTGATGTTTATCGTGTAAAGGTCGCAGTCAGTGGTGGCGAAAGTGCAACATATCCTGCAAAGTTTTTTGATTATAGAAATAAAGAATTCAGACTTACAAATTCAACACGCTCTGCATCAAAACTCTCAACAGAACAATTGAGAGAATGTTTTGATTGTTTCAGTGAGGCAGACCGTGCACTTAAAAGCACAGCACAAAGTGGTGAATTAATTCTTGAAAGATTGATTGTTCAACTTTCATTGATAATTGCAAGGTAAACTATGATTAAGATTAATGAAGCAGTAATTGTTGAAGGCAAATATGATAAAATCAAATTGTCAGGTATTCTTGATACAGTTATTATTGAGACTGACGGTTTTGCCATCTTCAAAGATAAAGAAAAGCAACAGTTAATCCGTTTTTTGAGTGAGAAGCGTGGAATAATAATTATGACAGATTCTGACTCGGCTGGATTTAAAATCCGTTCTTTTATAAATGGAATAACTAAAAGCGAAAACATAAAAAATGTGTATATTCCTGATGTGTATGGCAAAGAAAAGCGCAAAACCGAAATGAGCAAAGAAGGTAAATTGGGCGTTGAGGGAATAAGCACAGAGCTCATAATGTCCGCTTTACAAAAAGCAGGTGTTTTTTGTAGCGAAAACGATAAAAAAGAAGGCAGAGAAATAACTCGAACTGACTTTTTTGAAGACGGAATCAGCGGTCGTGACAATAGCAGTGAAATAAGAAAATCACTTGCGAAAAGTTTAGGCTTGCCTGAAAGAATTTCATCATCAGCGTTGCTTAAAATTATAAATTCATATATGACCTATGATGAATATAAAAATGCAATAAATAGTTTGAAAAAACTATAAAAATATGATAAAATTAAATTTCTATCGCATCTTGAAGATATGAGGTATTTATAAATGAGTGTAGAAAGAATTTTCCCAATTAATCGACCTTATTATGACTTGCCACAGGTTGAAACATTTAAGGAAATGATTGATAGAAGCGAAAGTTTGTATTCAGACAGACCTGCTTATAAACTTAAAAATAAAGACGGTGTGCTTTATAATGTTACTTATAAAAAATTCCGTCATGATATTTATTATATGGGTAACAGTCTCATTAAAAGAGGCTATTCAAGAAGTCATATTGCAGTTATTGGTGCAAGCTCATACCGTTGGCAAGTAACATATTTAGCAGTTACTTGTAGTGATAATGTTATTGTGCCAATTGATAAAGAATTGCTCACAGATAATATTATGGACATCTTGAAAGACTCAGATTCTGTAATGCTTTTTGGTGATAAAAAATATATCAATGCAATTAAAGAAAGAAAAGACGAATTACCTGAAAATTTTGTTTTCGTTTGCTTTGATGATACCACAGAAGATGGCGTTGTGAAGTTTAATGATTGGTTGCAAGAGGGTAGAGATATGTATCATAGTGGTACAAGACTTCTCAACGACATTAAGCTCGATAAAGATGCAATTGCGGCAATCCTTTTCACATCGGGTACAACGGGGGTTTCAAAAGGCGTTTGTCTTAGTCAATATAATATCTGCTTTGATGTAGTAAGCGTTTTAAGTGTGGTTAAGGTTAATCCAACTGATAATTGTTTATCAGTGCTTCCAGTTCATCATACTTATGAGTGTACCGTTGGATTTTTTGCATTCATTTATTCAGGTGGTTGTATTTCATTCAGCCGAGGTCTTCGTTATATTATGCAGGATATGAAAGAAATTCAACCAACAATTTTTGTTACAGTACCATTGATGCTTGAAAAATTCCACGCAAGAATTGTTAAAAAAATCTCTGCAAAAACTGCAGGCAGTGCAATTTTTAAGTTTGGTAAAAGCGCGTCTATGGTTGGCCGTGCATTTGGCTCAAAATATATTGGTAGAAAACTTTTCAACGAAGTTATTGAAACTTTTGGTGGCAAACTTCGTTTGATTGTTACAGGCGCATCTGCTCTTGACCCAAGAGTTGCCGAAGACTTTATGACAATGGGCATCGACCTTTATATCGGCTATGGTCTTACAGAAACAGCCCCAATTGTTATGGTTAATAATGATAGATTGATGCTTACAGACTCAGTTGGAACACCACTTCCAAATATAGAAGCAAAAATCCATAATCCTGATGATTTGGGTGTTGGTGAAATTTGGGTGCGTGGTCCAATGACAATGAAGGGCTACTATAAAAATCCTGAAGCAACTGCAGAAGTTATCACCCCTGACGGATGGTTTAGAACAGGTGACTTGGGCATTGTTGACGAGCATAACTGCTATAAAATTACAGGCAGATGCAAAAATGTTATTGTTACAAAGAATGGTAAAAACATCTTCCCTGAAGAAGTTGAACTCTATCTTAACAACAATCCATTCATTGAAGAAAGTATGGTTTATGGTGAAGAAAGTGGTAACGACGAAACAACAGTTTCAGCACAGATTTACCCTAACTATGAAAAAATCAAAGAAAATCTTAAGCGTCAGGAATTGACACAAGAAGAAATCAGAAACACAATTGCAGAAGCAATTAAAGAAGTTAATAAGAAACTTCCTGGTTATAAAAAAGTTATGCAATTCGATGTTCGTGAAGAAGAGTTTGTAAAAACAACAACTCACAAAATCAAGCGTCAGGCAAATATAAAAAAAGATGACAAAAATGCTGAGTAACAGCAAAAAATAAACGAGGTAAAAATTATGACTTACGAAGCCAATTTCCCCGTGAACAAATCTTTTTATGAAGTTAATGAAATCAAAACTTTTAAAGAACTCATTGACAATAGTGAAAGACTTTATTCAGACCGACCAGCCTATAAATTGAGAAACAAAGACGGTGTTTATTATGATGTTTCATATAAGCAATTGCGTCACGATGTTTATTATCTTGGCAACAGTTTAATAAAGGACGGCTATTCAAGAAATCATATTGCAGTTGTGGGCGTAAACTCATATAAATGGGCTGTGACTTATCTTGCAGTAACTTGTAGTAGCAATGTTATTGTTCCAATGGATAAAGAACTTACAGCTGATAATATGGTTGATATTTTAAACGATTCTGACTCTTGCGCAATTTTTGGTGACAAGAAATTCATCAAAGAGCTTTATGAGAGAAAAGATAAACTTTCAGAAGGGTTCAAATTCTATTGCTTTGATGAAATTGACCTTGATGGTGTAGTTTCTTTTGACGAATATTTTGAAGAGGGTAGAGCCCTATATAAAAAGGGTGTAAAAAGCCTTAATGATGTGACTTTAGACCCTGAAGCAATGGTTTCACTTTTGTTTACATCAGGCACAACAGGTGTTTCGAAGGGCGTTTGTCTTAGCATGGCAAATATCTGCGGTGTTATTAACAATATTAGTGGTGTGGTTAAGGTTTATCCCGAAGACCAACTTCTTTCAGTGCTTCCAATTCACCATACTTATGAATGCACATTGGGATTTTTGCTTATTCTTTATTCAGGTGCTTGCATAGCTTTCTGCCGTGGTATTCGTTATATCACTCAGGATATGGCAGATATCAAACCAACAGTTTTTATCACTGTGCCATTGATGATTGAAAAATTCTATGCAAGAATTATGAAGAAAATCGGCGAGAAAAAAGGCGGTAGTGCAATCTTCGGCTTTGGTAAAGTTGCATCATCAGTTGGTCGTGCATTCGGCTCAAAGAATGTCGGTAGAAAGCTCTTTAACGAAGTTATCGAAAACTTTGGTGGCAAACTTCGTCTTCTCATCACAGGCGCATCTGCACTTGACCCAAGAGTAGCAGAAGACTTTATCAATATGGGTATTGATATTTATATCGGATATGGTCTTACAGAATGTGCACCGCTCGTTATTGGTAACCACGATAAATTGATGCTCCCTGACTCAATTGGTACACCACTTCCAAATGTCGAAGCGAGAATCAATGACCCCGATGATTTGGGTGTTGGTGAAATCTGGATTAAAGGCCCAATGGTTATGATGGGTTATTATAAAAATCAAGAAGCAACTGATGAAGTGCTTACATCTGACGGATGGTTTAAAACAGGTGATTTGGGTGTTGTTGACAGAAACAACTGCTATAAAATCACGGGCCGTTGCAAGAATGTTATTGTTACAAAGAATGGTAAAAACATCTTCCCTGAAGAAGTTGAAATCTATCTTAACAATAACCCTCTTATTGAAGAAAGTATGGTATATGGCGTTGAAACTGAAAACGATGAAACAACAGTTTCAGCACAGATTTATCCTAACTATGAAAAAATCAAAGAAAATCTTAAACGTCAAGAAATCACTCAAGAAGAAATTCGTGAGCAGATAGCACAGGCGATTAAAGAAGTTAATAAAAAACTTCCATCATATAAAAAGATTATGAATTTTGATATTCGTGAAAACGAGTTTATCAAAACAACAACACAAAAAATTAAACGCTATGCCAACCTTAAACAAAACGATAAGGAAGATAGCGTTGAAGAAACAACAGGGGAAGAACAATGATTTTAGGATATGACAACCAAGAAGAATTTTCAAATGGCAAAAAAGTTTTGGCATTGATGGCATCTCCAAGAAAAACGGGATACACAGCAAAACTTTTGGGCGCACTTCTTCGTCAATTCCCAAAGGGGACAAATATTGAAATAGTAAATCTTTATGAGCTTAACCCAACGCCTTGCAATGCTTGTGGATATTGCAAAGCAGTTACAGGTTGCTCAAAAAAAGATTTAGAAGAATTCTTCAAAAAATTTGAAGATGTGGACATAATAATATTTGCAACACCAATTTATTTTATGGGTGTGCCTTCACCAATGAAAGCACTCATTGACCGTTTTCAGCGTTATTATGAAGCTCGTTTTCGTCGCAATATGAAAAATCCTATTGAGAAACGAAGAAAAGCAATCATAATGGTCACAAGTGGCTCTGACGGTGAAATTGGTTATGAGGTTATCAAACATCAGTTGATGCAAGCGTTCACAGTACTTAACATTGAACTTTGTGGAACAATGCTCGCAAGAAATACTGATAAATGTGGTATTGATAGTACAGATATTGGAAAAGCAGAAATGCTTTATAGGAGCGTGAGATAAAATGGCAATTACAAAAGTTAATCTTGAAAATTTTGCACAAGAAGTTTTAAAATCAGAAAAGAAAGTCCTTCTCGATTTTTATGCTGACTGGTGTGGCCCTTGTCAGATGATGATGCCAGAGATGGAAGCTTTTGCAGAAGAAAATGAAAACATTAAAGTATGCAAACTCAATGTTGACGAGTCAACAGACCTTGCAGTAACATTCGGTGTTATGAGCATTCCAACAGTAATCCTTTTTGATAAAGGACAAGAAGTTAAGCGCTTTGTTGGAGCAAAAGAAAAACATCAGATTGCAGAATTCTGTGAATAAAAATAAAGGAGAGCCTTTGCTCTCCTTTTTTTTATTTACATTTAACTATTGCTTCTGTAACATTTGTTAGAACTAGTTCACCGTGTTGATTATATGCGTGAATGGTCAACTCAACAATTCCGTTTTTCTCACTTCGTTGAGTAAGCCCTGTAACATGAGCCTTGGCAGTAAGAACGTCGTCAACATAAACGGGCTTTAACCACTCAATTTTTGTTGATTTTCCTGCTAAAAGGTCGTCACGGAACAAATCAACTTCAAGATATTTTGCCCAAACGGACATAAACGACATAACACCCGGTGCAATAAGCCCACCAAAGGGACTTTTCTTTGCATATTCTTCGTCGGTGTGTAATGGAATATTGTCATAAAGACGAGCAAAATCCATCACTTTTTCTTTTTCAATGACAGCAGGTGGAATATCAACTGTCATACCCATTTTAACATCATCAAAATACATTAAATTCACCCAATTTTAATATGTGACAAAAATTAAGAATTATTACTTAATCAAATCCTTTATAACTTCGCCTGCGATAATAAGTCCTGCCACACTTGGTACAAAAGATATGCTTGCAGGGGTGCGTTCACCGTCGTTTTTAGGCGTTTCGGTTGAATATAGCACCTTTAATTTTTTTACACCACGAGTTTTTAATTCTTTTCGCATAACTCTGCAAAGGGGACAAGTATCCGTCTTATAAATATCAGTAATCTTAAATGCGGTTGGGTCTAATTTGTTGCCAGTACCCATTGACGCAATCATCGGTATTCCCAATTCTTCTGATTTAATAGCAAGGTCAATTTTTGCGGTCACATTGTCAATTGCATCAATAATATAATGATACTCTGCAAGATTAAATTCATCTGCATTTTCAGGTAAATACATTTTAACAATTGGTGTAACCTGACAGTTGGGGTTGATGTCAAGAATTCTTGTTTTTGCCACTTGGGCTTTGTCTTTGCCAACAGTTGAGTGAAGCGCATATAACTGACGATTGATGTTTGTAATGTCAACTGTGTCTTTGTCAACCACTGTCATTTTGCCAACGCCTGAACGAGCGAGTGCTTCGGCAACATAAGAGCCAACACCACCAAGCCCGAAAATAATAATATTTGCATTTTTAAGTTTTTCGAGATTATCAGTTCCTATTAATCTTTCAGTACGAGAAAATTCCATAATATCACCCGACCTATACTTATTTAATTCAATTATACACTATTGAAAATTTTCCCGCAATAGTGTATAATCTTTTTTTGGAAATTTATATATTAAGGATGATATTATGAAACTCGGTATTGTAGGTTTGCCAAATGTCGGCAAAAGTACACTTTTTAATGCTATAACAAACGCTGGTGCACAGTCTGCAAACTACGCTTTCTGCACAATTGAGCCAAATGTTGGTGTGGTTGCAGTGCCAGATTACAGAATTGACAAATTAGCAGAAATGTATAACCCTGCAAAGATTACTCCTGCAACAATTGAATTTGTTGATATTGCAGGTCTTGTAAAAGGTGCATCAAAGGGCGAAGGCCTCGGCAATAAATTCTTATCACATATTCGTGAAGTTGATGCGATTATCCACGTTGTCCGTTGCTTTGAAAATGACGATATTATTCACGTTGAAGGTAGCATAGACCCGCAGCGTGATATTGAAACAATCAACCTTGAACTTATTCTTTCTGACGTTGAAATTCTCGACAGAAGAATTACAAAAGTTGAAAAGGATTTAAAGGGTGACAAATCACTTCAAAAAGAACTTGATTTCTTAAAGCGTCTTCGTGGTGAGCTTGAAAACGGCGTCAATGCTCGTGCGGTTGAAGCCGATGACGAAGAAAAGGAATTCCTCTCTGATGTTGCACTTCTTTCATCAAAACCAATTATTTATGCTTGTAATATGAGTGAAGATGACTTTGCAAATGACATTCGTGACAACGCTCGTTATAATGCAGTTTGTAAGCTTGCAGAGGCAGAGGGTGCAGAAACTCTTCCAATTTGTGCAGAATTAGAAGCACAGATTGCTGAACTCGATAAAGAAGAAAAAGAGATGTTCCTTGCTGATTTGGGCATTGAACAGGGCGGTCTTGACCTTCTCATTCAGCGTTCATACAACCTTTTAGGACTTATCTCATACTTAACTGCTGGACAACCTGAAGTTCGTGCTTGGACAATTAAAAAAGGCACAAAAGCACCACAGGCAGCAGGTAAAATTCATACTGACTTTGAGCGTGGATTCATTCGTGCAGAAGTTATCCACTTTGACGACCTTATTGCAAACGGCACAATGCAGGCTGCAAAAGAAAAAGGTCTTGTGCGAAGCGAAGGCAAAGAATATGTAATGAAAGACGGAGACATTGTTCTTTTCCGTTTTAACGTATAAAAAAGAAAAGAATCTGCAAATTTACAGATTCTTCTTTGGCGCGCTTGACTGGAGTCGAACCAGCGACCTTCAGAGTCGGAGTCTGATGCTCTATCCAACTGAGCTACAAGCGCAAATAATTTTTATGAAATTAAGGGGACGCCGATTGGCGTCCCATATAAAACTTACCAAGTTTTGATAACTTCTGGATTTTTGAAGATTTCTTCAAGTTTTTTCATAAATGGCACAACATCGTTGAGTGCACCAATTCTGTGGTCAAAGGTAAGTGTTACAGGCATAACTTTCTTTGTGCCTAAATCAATTTCACCTTTGCTATTTCTGAAAACAAATTCTTCATCATGAATAGTGCCAACACCCATCATAAATACTTGAGGGTAAAGAAGTGGTGCATGTGCGCTAAAACCATCAAGTTTAAGTGTGCCGTAGTTTGAGAAACATACAGTACCTTCACGAATATGTTCTATTTTAAGTGCATTTTCTTCTTTTGGTGCACGGTGGAACAAATCAGAAATTTTGCCCATCTTACTTTTACCAAAAGCACCTTTAATAGTCATTGCAACTGCTCGTGGCATCTGGCTTGAAAGCATCATAGCAATTCCACGGTGCAAAGAAAGGTCTGTATAAGTGCGGTTAATGTCAGTTGTCTTCATTCGTGTGACAATATCACTGATTTCTTCCTGAAGTTCTTTGAGATTCATTTCTTCAGCAGAGAGAATGTTAACAGGAAAAGTTTCGCCATTGTCGAGAAGCACAGGCATTGCGATATTAATATGCTCTTTAACGATGAGACGACCTGATATTGAAAATGGTTTGAAATCAATGTGAGCATTAAGCCTTGGGGCAATTTTTAATCCTTCAACCATTGCTTTTATAATAATTGTGTTGAATGAAAGAGAATATCCACATTCATTTTTTAGTGTTTTATATTCTTCCCACATTTTTGTAACATCAAGGTCATAGTGGTATGACGCTGCAGGTTGAGTTGTAGAAGAAGATAATACATATCCGTTGCATTTTCTTTTAACTTCACCAAAATATTCAACCTTGTCACCATTCATTGGACGATCGAGTGTTTTATCAATAAAAGTTTTAAATCCCATATTTTTCTCCCTATTGTGTAAAAATCAATATGAGTATATCAAAATAAGTTGATTTCGTCAATTTAAAATATATAGAAATAAATTATAAAAGGAGGCGACTTACAATGAGAAAAGGCAATTTAATGAGTGTCCGTCATGATATTCGTGTGCTTGATGCCACAATCCGTGATGGTGGGCTTTGCAATAATTTTCAGTTTACTGACGAATTTGTCAGCGAACTTTATAAAACCAACATTAAATGTGGTGTTGATTATATGGAATTTGGCTATCGTGCAAGTCGCAATCTTTTTAATGAAAACGAGCACGGCAAGTGGAAATTCTGTAAAGAAGAAGATATTCGTGCAATTGTTGGTGAAAATAATTCCCCAATGAAAATATCAGTTATGGCTGATGTTGGTCGTTGTGATTATAAAACGGACTTTATTCCTAAAAAAGACAGCGTAATTGATATGGTACGCGTTGCTTGTTATATTCATCAGATTCCGTCTGCAGTTGAAATGATTAATTATTTAAGTGAGTTGGGCTACGAAACAACTTGTAATATTATGGCAATTTCACAGGCTAATTTCAACCAAATTGACGAAGCTCTTAAAATGCTCGGCGAATCAAAGGTTGACATAATCTATCTTGTTGATAGTTATGGTGCACTTGTTCCTGAAAGTGCTGTTGAGCTTGCAAAGAGATATATTGAATATGGTGAAAAATACGGCAAACAAATCGGTTTTCACGGTCACAACAACCAAAAACTTGCTTATGCTAATACGGTTGAAACACTTTCTTATGGAGTGTCTTTTGTGGACGCAACTGCAATGTCGATGGGTAGGGGCGCAGGCAATTGTGCCATGGAATTATTGCTTGGTTTCTTGAAAAATCCAAAATATAGCACATACTCATTATTGAAGTTTATTGAAAACTATATGATTCCTTTAAAAGAATTGGGTGTTCAATGGGGTTATGCGCCACAATATATGCTCACAGGTCAGCTTAATCGTCACCCTGAAGAAGCAATTCGTTTCACAGAACAAAAACGAACTGATTACACAGAATTTTATAAAGAATTACTAGATAATTTTTAAAAACAGCAAGAAATGAAAACTTGCTGTTTTTTTCTTGCCTTTTTGCATTTAATAATCTATAATCATATTAATATATTTTCTGTTAAGGAGAACAAAAATGGGGAAAGTAAAAAGCTTAATAAATAGCATTAAGCAAAATTGGAACACGCCAGCTGAGGGGAATTATGTGCCCTATAAAGAAATTGTCAATCTTGGTGTTGCTGGGTTTGGTATTCACTGGGCTTCAACTCTTGCAAACGCAATAGGATTGAGCGCAGCCAACTTTATTGTTGGTGCAAGTATCGGTCTTCAACCCGTGCACTTGCAAGTAATGCTTATTCTTGCAAATATCGTGGGCATTCCAATTGGTATTTTCAGAGGTTGGTTTTTTGATAATCATAAAATGCCCGGTGGTAAATTTATTCCGATTATGTTAAAAACCCCAATTCCAATTGCAATAATCTCAACATTATTTGTGTGGTTGCCTTATGAACAAATGGATTACTGGACAAAAGTCATTGTTGTTTGGATAGTCTTTATGATTTTGTCAGTATTTCTTGGATTCTATAACGAAGCATTCGCGTTTTATAAACAAGTTATAACACCAAACGCACAAGAAAGGGCAAATGTTTCAAGTATATCTCAGATTCTCTATTCATTTGCACCAACAATCACATCTTTTGTTGTACCAACAATTGCGGGTCTTACATGGGGCATGGATAATATCTGGACCTATCGTGTTATTTATCCTGGGTTTACTGTTGTTGGCCTTATTGTACTTTTTATTTTTACACCAAAACTCAAAGAGAGAATTATTGTTGCGAAAAGACCTGTTGAAT
Source organism: Candidatus Fimenecus sp. (assembly GCA_045632525.1). Lineage (GTDB taxonomy): Bacteria > Bacillota > Clostridia > Oscillospirales > Acutalibacteraceae > Fimenecus. Next base: position 7,738 of record JAZQWV010000024.1, on the reverse strand, counting down.
ATGTCAGTTTGATGGACTCTCTTCGTGAAGTGGCGAAGAATAAATATTTCTGGATTATCAACTTAGGTTCTTGGGTGGGCTTTCTCGAAGGTTCGAGTGCTGTTCTTGTTAACTGGACTTTCAACTATTCCGATGGTGGTGCACATAAGGTTTATATGGGCCTTGCAACTACTCTCATTTCAAATGCTGCACTTTGGGCTATGATGTTAGCACCATTTGCAATTAAACTTATGGGTAAGAGAAATCTTCTCATTGTGCACAATACAATAAATGTTGTGCTTTATGCGATTTTATTCTTGGTTTATAAAAATGTGCTTTTGATGTGCATTGTTGTATATCTCAATACATTTGTAAACACATTCTCAAATGTTTATACACCAAATATCAATGCAGATATGCGTGATTATCACCAATGGAAAACAGGTGTCAGAGTTGACGGGCTTTTCACACCACTCACACTCATAGGCACAATTTTAGGTTTCTTCACAGGTCTTGTTATTCCTGCAATTTATGAAAAAATGGGACTTAAAGAAGACTATACAGTGCTTTATAATGACGAAATGAGAAACAATCTTTTCACCGTGCTTATAATTTGTTCAATTGTTGGTTCAATAATGAATCTTATCCCTTATCTTTTCTATGACTTAACAGAGAAAAAACATCGTGGATATGTGAATGTGCTTAAAATCCGTGCAATGTTTGAAGACTATGGTAACGGAGAACTTGAAGACGAGCAACTTGTTGATGCAATGAAAATTATTAACGGTGCAAGAACCGATTTGCAGAAAAAAGCTGTTGATAAGAGTGCACTCAAACTTGCACGAAAGAATAAAGACAAAGAAGCGATTCGTCTTGCGAAAGCAGAAATTCATGAAGCTAAAAAGTATAACGAATTTATTGATGGCTTGCCAATTGTTAAAGAAGAACTTGAAAAGTTCAACACAGAGCGTTTTAAAGCACAACTTGCTTCTGCAAAAGCTACCTTGAACAATGGTGAAGTTTATCTTTATTCTGACTGGAGAGAAGAAATGGCAAAAGCAAAACAGTTGCCAAATTCAACTGATGAAGAAAAAGAAATCCGTTCAGATGCCTTGCAACTTGCAAGACTCAAAAAACGTTCTTTCAAGCTTCTTGAAAAGCACGGCAAAGAAAATCTTATACTTCCTGACGAAAAACGTGCAGAAGAAATTAAAAATCGTGAATATAACACAGAAAAAGAGCGTCGTCAAATCAGAAAAGAGCTCAAAGCTTATACAGATGGTGTTTCGGTTTACAGACGAATCACAAAGCCATATAATGATGCGAGAAATCTCATAATTCAAGCAGAGAATTATACTCATTTAGGCGAAATTGAAAAACTCTATGAAAACATCATAAAGGCATAAAAATAAGGGGTTGTTATCAACCCCTTATTTTTATTTATTATACAAATTTATATTCTGCGTCGCCTGCGCCGATTTCAAAGTGAAGTTTTGCAATTCCAAGATTAATTCCACCACAGAATTTGCTTGTGGCTTCGGCTTTGATTTTATTGTTTTCAAGCATAGTAAAACGGAATTTCTGTTTGTTCATTGCAGTTGGTGCAAGCATTGCACATTGCATACCTTCCATAAACCAAGATGGCATATCACCACGAAGTCTAAAAAGAAAGTCAATAAGAGTATTTGAGTGTGGGGTGCCTTGAGTTTCACCATAACCGATTGCAATAACACAAACTAACTTTTCGTCTTTATTTATATTGCATTTAACTTTGCGCTTGTTATAAGTGCCAGCAACCCAACAAGTGTTAAGACCGAGCATTTGTGCCTTGAGAACGATTTTTTCACCGTAATATCCACACTTTTCTTCAAGGTCTTTACTTTTTTTGCCAACAACCGCAATATAATTGTCTACACCCTTAAATCCACCTTTTTGAGCAAGCTTGCCTGAAAAAGCATCTTTCTCATCGGTTATAAGTTGAAGATGAAGTCCACCGTATTTATTGCAATTTTCAATTTCCTGAAGTAATGCACTCATTACTTCGCCTTCGATTTTTTTGTCTGTGTAAGAACGAACTGAATGTCGTCTTGCAACTGCTTCTAAAATATCCATATAATCACCTTTGAAAATTATACTATAAAATACCAATTATTGCAATAAAAATTAAAACTTTGGTTGACTGAGCGACAATAAAAGAGTAAACTTAAATAAGAATTTGGAGGAGAATAAAATGATTATATTGTTTCTTATTTTAGCAGTTTTAGTTGTGTTAGCTTTAGTATTGGCGTTTAATACGATGAAAAGTATTAAAGGTGCAAGAAAACTTAAAGAATTCAAACCATTTTATAATGACGACGAAATTATGAATTACGCTCTTCGTCTTCAAAAGATGATTAAGTGTAAAACAATTTCAGTTGCAGATAGTTATGACGATACTGAATTTGCAAAACTTCGTGATGTAATGGTTGAACTTTTCCCAACAGTACATAAAACTGCCGAGAAAATGACATTTTCGGACGATTGTTGGATTTATAAAATCAAAGGTAAAGATGAAACTCGTAACATTATGCTGATGTCACACCACGATGTTGTTGATGTTAGTGGCGATTGGGAGCACGACGGATTTTCAGGTGAAATCATTGACGGCAAAATCTGGGGTAGAGGTACAGTTGACACAAAAACTCCACTTTTTGCAGAATTCTCTGCTCTTGAAGAATTGTTGAACGAAGGTTTCACCCCACCTTGCAATATCTGGATTGGCTCATCACATAATGAAGAGCTCGGAGGTGATGGAATACCCCTTGCAAACGAATATTTCAAAGAGAATAACATCAGATTTGAGACAATTCTTGACGAAGGTGGCGCACTTATCGAGCCACCACTTGCAGGAATGAAAGCTGACAAATGTGGGATGGTTGCAGTCCACGAAAAAGGTAGAATTTATTTAAAATGTACTGCAACTGCAGGCAATGCCCACGCTTCTCTCACAGCGGGCGCACAAGCAACAACGGTTGAGAGAATGTCATCATTTATCAATGAAATTATGTCAAATGATATTTTCATTCGAAAAATCAATCCACAAGTTGAAGCCATGTTCAAACACATGGCACCATATCTCGCATTCCCAATGAATATGCTTCTCTCAAACCTTTGGCTTTTTGGTGGAATAATTAAAAAGGTTATGCCAAAAATCAATGCACAAGCAGGTGGGCTTATCGGTACAACTTGCACCTTTAACAATATTGAAGGTAGCACAAAAGATAAAATCTGTACTGCAAAAGCATTTCTCCGTCCTGTTAATGAAGAAGATTTTGAAAAAGATTTAGAAGCATTCAAAGAGATTGCGAAGAAATATGACATCACCGTTGAAATGACAGAAGATAGTGAGTACCATGGCCCTGCCGATATGAGCAAACCGCCATTCCAGTACACAATGAATTGCATTGGTGAAATTTTCCCACAATATCCTGCATCACCATTTATTCTTCCAGCGGGTACAGATGCGAGAACGCTTACAGATGTGTGTGATTGTGTGCTTCGCTTTGCACCTATTAAATTGTCGGCTCAGCAGTTGGGCTCCGTCCACGCAGAAAACGAAAATATCGACATCGATTCGGTCGCAAATTGCGTAGCGTTCTATAAACATTTTGTAAAGAATTATAAATAAAAAAAGACCGAACAGGAATTCTGTTCGGTCATATTTTTTATTTAATTAAAGTAAACTTGCGGCTGCTTTATCAAGGAAGATATGCACATTTGGGTGAAGCTGTAAAACTGATGCAGGACAAGATGGTGTGATGTCACCGTTAACGAGTCCGTCAATAGCGTCAGACTTGCTACGACCTGTTGCAATGAGGATAATCTGTTTTGATTTCATAATTGAAACAGTACCCATTGTGAGTGCATAGTTTGGCATTGGGTTTTCGTCAAAATAAACTGAGTTTGCGTCAATTGTGCTCTGTGTAAGACGAACTTTGAATGAACCCTTTGTAAATTTGTTTGCAGGTTCATTGAAGCCGATATGACCATTTCTGCCAACACCCAAAAGTTGAATATCAATTTTGTTTTCTGTGAGCAAATCGTCATAACGCACACATTCTGCTTCTGCATCTTCTGCATTGCCGTTTAAGAAATTAACATTTTCTTCTTTAACGTCAATGTGGTTGAAAAGATTTTCATGCATAAATGTGTAATAACTGTTTTTATCTTCAACAGGTAAATCGCAATATTCGTCAAGGTTGAAGGTTGTAATATCTTTAAAACTTACCTTACCTTTGTTGTATGCTTTAATAAGAGCTTGATATGTAGGCACAGGTGATGCACCTGTTGCAAAACCCAAAACTGAATTTGGTTTTTCGTTAACTTGTTCAATAATCAAATTGGCAACTGCTTTGCCGATTTCTTCAGCGTTGTTAAAAATATGAAGAATCATTCTTTGCACCTTCTCTTAAACTTTTTGAAATTTTATTTTACCATATTTTTTCAAAATTGCAATAAAAAAGGGACAATTTCTGTCCCTTTAATTTTTATTTATTAAGTCTTTTATGAATTTCACTGTGCAAAGTATCTGTAACAATGTATGTTAGGACGGTGAGCCCTGCTCCATAAGAGAAATCTGCACCATTTGCTATAGAAAGTATTGAGCAAACTAATAATGCAAGGTAATTGATTTTTTGGAACACTTTGATTTTAATATTAGCATTTTCACCAACGGAGAAAAGCGAAGAAATAATCACCATAAGTGAGAAAAGAATAATACAAACCATTGTAATAAATGGGAACAAATATGACGGATTAGAAAAATCAAAACTACCGTTTATAATTCCCATAATCACGCTTATAAGAGTAATATTTGTGCCGTCATTTGCTTTGAACACTGGCAAGCACATCCAAGCAAGTGGTGAGAACATAAGCACAAATCTTGTTATTTGTAATGGTCCACCAAAAGCAGATGTTTTGATGTTGTTGAGCACTTTGTCAACTGCTTCTTGCTCTTTCATAGCTTGTTCGTGGTCTGCTTGAAGTCGTTTATCCAAATCATAATACACTAAATTAGTATTGCATTTTGGGCAATTCTGTTTCATATAGAAAGGGGATAGTTTTTCGTTGCATTTTGGACAATTACTCATTTTCGCCACCTCCTGAAACCTGTGCAGAGAGTTCTTTTCTGCGTTCTGCCATTTCTTTGCGAACCATATTTAACTTATCACCCGTAAGGTCATACCAGATATATGGAATAAGTGGAAGAAGACCTAAAATAGCAGGCGCTAATGTGAACATACCCCAGATAAGCGTGTCTGTGTATTCATAAGCCTTAACAGTCATTGTCTCTGTTGCACTGATTTGAACAAACGAAAGACCGATAATAGGAAGAAGCAAATTGCCGATTGTACCTGAAATTGAGCCTGTCAATTTGCCCACAAATGTAAGCACAGAGAATGAAACACCTTCGTTTCGCTCTCCAGTTTTCCATTCCATATAGTCAATAGTGTCACCAATCATTTCGGTTGGAATAACCATATTGATTGTGTTAAACATACTGAAAAGAAGATTTTGTATCATCAGAAGTGGAACAACAACCCAAAGGTTAGTAAAGAATTTAAGACCAATAAAGAACACAAGTGCACCCATAACAAGTCTTACAAAACCATTCAAGAAAATGATTTGTCTGTTATCAAATCTCTGCTTGATTTTAGGAATAAGAAGATATGTAATAAAGCCTAAAACTGTACCAGGAAAATAAACGATAATTGTCAGTGAGTTCATCTGCACAACTTCTGAATAGTAATATGCCTGGAAGAAGCCACCAATACCACCCAATGCGCCGAGAACATTACCGATAACAATCAAAAGCAAAGGCTTGTTTCTTACAAGTGCCTTGAATCCGTCAAGAACACTTGGCTCTTTAACGGTCTGAACAACTCTCTCTTTAGTGCAGATGCCTGAAAGTGAGAAAAGAGCCATACCGAATGTGCCCGAGATAATAGCCATAAGCAAGAATACCTGTGACAATGAAAGCGGAATTGCACCATTGTTACTTAAGTCCATAAGAACTGTGAGGACTGTTGTTGAAAGACCACCGATAAGTCCTGAAATGAAACGAGCAGATGAAATAACTCGTGTTCTGTCAGATGGTGAAGGGCTGATTGCCGCACTCATTCCCCAAAATGGAACATCACCAAGTGTATAGAAAAGCTCCCATATAAAATAGGTGATGAACATATAAATGATTTTTGCAACATCCTCTGTTTTATCACCAAGAAGTGAAGGACCTGCAAAAAGCATAATTGTTGCAAGACCCAAAGGAATCGGAACTATAAGAAGATAGGGACGAAGTTTTCCGTAGCGTGTTCTTGTTCTGTCAATAAGCGTACCCATAAGAGGGTCGTTGAATGTATCCCAAAGGCCTAAAATAAGCATCATTGTTCCCACTGCTGCCGGAGGAACACCAAAAACCTTTGTGAAGAAAAGTGAAAGATAACTACCTGCGATAATGTTGTAGCCAAAGCATTGACCAGCATTTGCAATACCATAGGCAAGAGTTTCTTTGACACCTACATAACGGATATCGCCTTTATTTTCAGCCATAGTTTATTTTCTCCTTCCCTTATTTCTGTGCTTGATTGCGCCACCCTTATCATTGAGAAGATATGAGTTTTTGCAATTGAGATATGTGAGTTTTTCTTTAATGTTTTCTTTATATGTAAACTGACGACCTTCAATTTTGTCGTAAAGCTCACAGCCTAAATCACAAGATTCAGTTTTTGAATCTGCCACAACAGAAAGTACGAGGATATCTTTATCAACAGGGAAGTTAAGAGTGATTTCATCCTCAATATCTACCACAATGTGCCAGAAGAATAACTGTTTGCATTGAGCGTCACCCTCGGCTGTGTGAGAATGAGTGAATTCATAACCTAATTTGCCAGGCTTTGTAAATGCAACTTCCTTGAAATCATATAAATCCCAACCTGCATAATATTCAGTAATATCGTTAACCTGATATGCATAGTCGTTAATTTTAACAAGCTTGTCACCATTGAGTGATGCCATAAGAATGTGTGCTTTTTTAGTGCCTGTAGGAAGCATAAGACTCTGACCACCACAAAGCATAGCCTTGTTGTTTTCAGGTAAATTAAATTTAATACCACCGGAAATAACTGTGTCAGGTTTAATTTCAATCGGAATTGTTTTGTTGATTACTGGTAAATTACCCTCAGGCTTTGCATTTGATGAAAATGCATCAATATTTCCAAGAAGTGGAATATTTGTCTGCGTGCATTCTTCAGCCTCTGCATTTTTCACTTTAAGTGCAAATGATTTTATTTCGTAAGGCTTCAAGTCAAATACAAGCTTTCCGTCTGTGAGTGAAAAATCGGAAATATGCTCTTCTGAAGCATAAATTTCTCTTGCTGACTCAATTTCACAATTAAGTGCAAAAGCAACATCGCTCTGAGCCTTCTTTTCACCTTCACCGATACGGATTATGATTTCATCACTATTTTCAGCTTTTTTCATTGCTCGGAGAATTGCGTTTCCTGAAAGTGAGCCGAATGAATATTCTGTGCTGTCACCCTCGTGATTTGAAACCACAAAGGATGCCATTGGCATTACAAAATTGCGAGACTCTGTCTGTGTTTCCTGTGCAACATTACCCTTGTGTGAGAAAATCGCATAGGAATATCTGTTAAGACCCAATTCCATCATTGATTGCATACTGTCAACCTTGTAATTCTTATATGGTGTATGCATAAGAGTA
>JAZQWV010000023.1:0-29205 GCA_045632525.1 Candidatus Fimenecus sp. | reverse complement strand
TTTCCGTTTAATGTAACTACGTATTTCATTTTAATATTCTCCTTTATTTTTCAATAAGTTTGATTGATTTAAAAACAAGATTTTCAAGAGGAATTCCGGATTCTTTACTTGTGATTGCCATTACCTTAGCAGCTGTTTCATCATCAGTTTTGTAAAGTTCAGGTGTGTCACAGAGTTTAATTGACTTGAAAACAAGGTTTTCAAGTGGAATGCCTGTCTGATGGCTTACGATAGCCATAATTGATGCTGCTGTTTTAAAGCCGGTTTTATAAAGTTCAAGAGAGTCATCAAGTTTGATTGAACTAAAATTAAGTCTTTCAAGTGGAATACCGCTTTCGTGACTTACAATAGCCATAATTGATGCTGCAGTTTTGTAATCTGTCTTATAAAGTGTAACTCCGTTTGAATATTGAATAGGTGCAGAAGCAACTTCAGGGGCAGAAACAGGAGCAGAAGCAGGGGATGTCTTAACTTCAACCTTTGGTGTATCTTCTACCTTTTCTGCAGATGCTGAGTCATTTTTTGCACCGCCTTCAAGAATACGAATTACCTTTGAAAGCATAACAATAATAACTGCAAGAAGAATAAGAACGATTAAAACGACAATAAAACCTGTAGCAGAAACACTAAGAATTTCTGATAATGTCATTTTATGTCCTCCTTAGTCAACTCTCTTAATTGAATATTTGAATGTATTCTTTTCTTTTTCAGCTCTTGCATCAAAGAATTTTTCAGCCTGAGCAGGGAATGCGATGTAAGAAAGAACATCTTCATCACATTTAGCTACATCACCAAGTTCAGCCTTTGTCTGTTCAAACATTGGTTCAAGAGTATCAGCAAAACGGCATGTTACAGGCTCGTCGTCACCAAGAACTTTCTTTTGAAGGTCAGCGTCGATTTCGCCAGGAGCTTTACCATATTCGCCCTTGATATATGCTTTAATTTCTTTTGAAATGTTCTTATATCTTTCACCAACAAGCACGTTTGTAACAGCTTGGTTACCAACCATCTGGCTAAGAGGAGTAACAAGTGGAGGATAACCCATATCTTTACGAACCTGAGGAATTTCAAGAAGAGCTTCTTCCATTCTGTCAAGAGCGTTCATATCTTCAAGGTTTGCCATCATATTAGAAAGCATACCACCTGGAACTTTATAAGTTAAAGCGTCTGTATCAGTTACAAGTGCTTTTGGCTTTAAAAGTCCTGATGCAAGATACTGGTCACGAAGTGGCTTGAAGTGGTCGTTAACAGCCTTTAATGTATCTCTGTCAAGACCTGTTTCATAACCAAGACCTGTGAGAGCATCGTGTAATGTTTCTGTTGCAGGTTGTGCAGTACCACCTGAGAAACAAGATGTTGCTGTATCGATAATATCACAACCAGCTTCAACTGCTTTAAGAATTGTCATATAAGCCATACCTGTTGTGCAGTGAGTGTGAAGAATAACTGGCATTTCAGGCGTTGCATCTTTGATTGCACCAACAAGGTCTTTTGCTTCAACAGGAGTCATAACGCCTGCCATATCTTTAATACAGATTGTTGAGCAACCCATTTCTTTCATTTCTTTACAAAGAGCTACATAGTTCTCAAGTGTGTGAACAGGGCTTGTTGTGTAAGAAATAGCACCTGATGCGATTGCACCATTTTTAATTGTTTCATCAACTGCTACTTGAATGTTGCGAACATCATTAAGTGCGTCGAAAATTCTGATAACATCAATACCATTTTCAATACTCTTTTTAACAAACATTCTAACAACATCATCTGGATAGTGCTTGTAACCTAAAAGGTTCTGACCACGAAGAAGCATCTGAAGCTTAGTGTCAGGACACTTTGCCTTAATATTACGAAGTCTTACCCATGGGTCTTCGTTAAGGTAGCGAAGACATGAGTCGAATGTAGCACCGCCCCAGCATTCAAGAGAATAGTATCCAGCTTTATTGAGATTTTCAAGAACAGGTGCGAAATCTTCGAACGGCATTCTTGTCGCAATAAGTGACTGGTTAGCATCTCTTAATACGGTTTCAGTAAACTGTACTTTCATAGTTTTTTGCCTCCAAACACATGTTTAAATTCTTAAAATACAAATATTTCCCAATTTAATTTGTATTGTGATAATTATACATTATAAATATAGTATTATCAATAGAAAAGAAATAATAAAAATAATTTTGGCACAATAGCAAAAAAAGACACTAAAAAGTGCCTTTTTTTGTCAAATATTTAACACAATATATAAATATTTTTAGAATGAATTTACCTGAATACTACCTATATTTGGTGCATAGGTTACTTTGTTGTTAAAACTGTATGAACCATCGTTTGATAGCTTGATTTCATTGTCACCAGCTTCTAAATAAAGAACAACAGTTTTTGTCTTATAATGCTCCCAACTATAAGTGCTACGGAAGAAATGATTACCACGATTTTCGCCATTTACAGTAAATGTGATATATCTCTCAACAAGGTCAACATTATAGTCGTGATATCCGCCTTCTTCGTTGTTGGCATATTCAATAGTAAAGTTGTAATAACCAGCTTTTTCTACATTAACATTGAATGTAGCATAACTACCTGTATCCGACGCAATCCAACCAATTCTCTTGCCACTTGAAGTGTTTACATCATCTTCAAGTGTAGCACCGTTAAATACTTGCATATCGGCAGGGGAGATGGTTATAGGGTTATATAGTGGTGTTATAGTTGAAACAGTTTCAATTTTTGCATCGTTATCAAATACAATTTTGTTGTATCCTCGATGAAGATAAACAACATATCTGTTAATATCTAATTGGCTCGAATATGTAGGTGTATCTGTTAAATTAGCTTGATATTTTTCTTTTTCTATTCCATTGATTTTCATTTTGCCATAATCAGTTAATTCGATTGAATAATAACTGTCACAAGGAACAACAACCGACCAAGCATTCTCATTCTCGTCAGCATTTCTTGATTTTAATGGTGCAAAATATATATCTGGATTAGCATCATCAACTGGAGAAATATCCACAAAATCCAATGTCAACATCGCATCATTAAGTACATTAATATGAACTGTATTTTTACCTTTTTTCAGGTCAGCAGTAATTGTGACACATTCCATATACTCGTCTTTAATGGTTGATGGGAATTTGACATTTTTCTCATTACCATTTATTGAAACTTGTGCAAAAGCGGTAATCCTACCTTGCTCAATCGCACCATTAGCATAAACAAAATCAAGTGAATAGAGTCCAGCTTTATCTACATCAACCGTAAATTTAATTGTACTGTCTTTATCAAGCCCCTTAACAACTAATCCTTTTGAGCTTGCATAAGAAATCCATTCAGGAACAAAAGCATTACCGTCAAATTTTGCATCTTCAGCCTCAAAACGAAGTGTACGATTTTCATTCTTGCTTTCTTCTTCGTTATCATAAGGTGTAATTTCAATAAAATATGATTGACTTTCTCTCTCACAAGGGAGAGTAAACTTAATTGCATTACCTGAAACCTTAATAATTTCTGTCATACATTCTTCAGGTGAATAAACTGCACCACCAAGCCCCTTGAAATCAACATAATTAACCTTAACGGTTACTTTGTCGCCATTTTTAAAATATTTCTCGTCAATATTTTCTATTTCGATTTTACTGTCTTCTGCGCTGCCACCAGCAAGCACATAAAACTTCTTTTCACTTTCGTCAAAACTTGACATGCCGATAAATCCCTTATTGAAAAGAGGGTATTTACCCTTAAGCCAGTTACCGATATTACTATGGAACATATCCCATTCAGTAACATCTAATTCTTTGCCCTTCATATCAGCATAGAATTTATAAACCCAATAGTTTGAGTTAGGTGTAACATCATCAGCAACAGTTTCAGCAAGGTTATTAGCAAGTCGCCAATATGCAACACAACCGTAAATATCACTTGCTTCAAGACGGGATATCCATTTAACAGATTCACCGGGGATACCATTAGTCTGCATAAGTCCATATTCAGAAATGCAGATAGGAATTCGTTCTACACCTAATTCGTCACACATTTCATTGAACTCATTGAAACGATATTCCATCCAATAAATTGAATAATTTGGTTCACCTGCAAGCTCATGCCATACGAACATATCGGGCATACAGTTGTTTTCTTTGCAATATGTCAAAAATTCTTTATTCCAATCATAGTTGTATCCACAATGACCGGGACCAGCAATTTTTGCATCAGGGTTAATATCTTTAACTACTTGATATGTAGATTTCCAAGCATCATAGAATTTATAACGATTTGCTTCTTCCCAATGGTTGCCAAACCAAACCCCGTTGTCCATCTCGTTATAAATGCAATAAACCAACTTATCTTTATATTCTGAGTTTTCCATTTCAGTAACAGTTTTCTTGACTCTCTCATTATAAAGTTCAAGACTGTCAAACTGATAATACCAAGTGTCATACATATCCTGTGTATAAATGAAAAGATATTCACCACCTGCGTTAGTGAATGTTTTATACACTTGATTAACATCGCCTATAGGGTGTTGAAGTCCACCCGCAGGCTTTGTTGCAAGAGTATTTATGGCAATACTCTCTGTAATTTCACTTGTTGGTACTTCGTTTTCAGCAAGTCCATAAAGGAATCCTGAAGCACGACCTGTCAATTCTGATTGTTTTGAAAAATCAATAGTGAGTGTTGGTACTTTTATAATCATAAAAGCCACACCCAGAATTGTTACAATCGATAGAAGTGTGCCTAAAATTCCCAATAATATTTTTTTGCCTTTTTTCATAAGAATCCCACCTAATTTTGATAGGATAATTTTATCATATAAAATATTTTGTTACAATATTATTTTTTGATTTTCATAATCGAGATAATACCCATAGAAATCAAAAAAACAGCAAAAATTTTTGAAAGATAGCGGGTGTCGATAAGACTCAAAAGAAAACTCGCAGGGATAGCACCTAATATTCCGCCTAGTATAACAGGCGAAATTTCTTTAAAATCAATTTGCTTTTTCACGGCATAAATAATTACTGACAGAATAGCGCAGGGGATAAAGAAAATTAAGTTTATGCCTTGTGCTGTAATTTGTGGAACATTTGCAAACACAACCAAGAATATTATCAGTATTCCGCCACCACCGAAACCCATTGAACCGATAATTCCAGCTAAAAAACCTGCAATAATTGATAAAGTCATACTCATTTTATAAAAAGTCTCACTCCCGACCAAATCATAAATATTGCAAAAATGAAAGATAGAGCATTATTGCTGATTCGTTTGATTAAAAAAGTACCGATAACACTACCCAAAAGCCCGGGTAATAAGAAAACATAAGCATCTGATAAGTTGACATTACCATTCAAAAGATATATAATTGAACTAATGATTGTAATAGGAAGAATTGTTGCAACTGCGTTGATTTGAGCTTTGCTTTGTTCCATACCTAAATTGCAATATAATGGAACAGTTAGCATTCCACCACCAGCGCCGAGAATTATATTCGTTGCACCAATTAGTGTTCCAACTAAAAACTTTTTAATATTATTCAAAACAAAACCTCCGGGAGTGATTTGTGTGAAGACTAAATTTAAAAGCAAAATAAGCCCTGCGCTTTATATAGCTTTGGCAATATATCATCTTTTGATTATTGGCTTGTTTGTTTTGTCATATTTCCTTTATTATAAAGGTCTTACAAACGGTTTGGGCATTTTTCTAATAATCGTTGATGTTGTTTTCTTGTTGCCATTAGTTTTCAATACATATTATGTCCTTGAAGATAAAGCAATATTTATTTACCAATGGCCTTTTATCAGAATAAGAATTGGCTATGGCAATATTTTCGAGATTGATAACAAACCTGTTAATAAAAACAAGAACACCAAACAAGCATCACTCTCAAAAGAGAAACTTGTTATTGGCTATTATCATTATTCAATAGATAACGGCAATAAAGAAAAAAGATATGTTGAAATTTCACCTGCTGATGCTGACTTGTTCCTTATCAAAATGGGTGGTCATTTCAAACGTGCCCGTGATATTGCAGCAAAACTTGAAGAAGAGCATAAACAGAGAAATGAAGAACATTTCAGAAAGAAAGCAATCGCTGATAAAGCTCGTGAAGAAAAAGAAGAGGCAAATAAACCAGTTGATGTGGTTGTTAAACCTGTTAAGAAGAATAAGGCGAAAGTTAAAGTTGAAGATACCGAAGAATAACGAGGTGGTTAGATGTTTGGTATAATTTTAGTTGGTGTAGCAGCTCTTTGTGCTTTTACATTTCCAGCATTTATAATTGATGCCATAAAGGAAGAAGATGTCGAAACAGCAAAAACGGCAAGAAAAATGGCCTGTATTACCTTTGGTATTTTAATGCTAATTATCGGTGGCTTGATGATATTACTTCATTGGTAAAATAAAACTGCTTAGCAAATCTGCTAAGCGGTTTTTTGTATGTGTAGCACAATAGAAAAATTCTCTTTACATGAGAATTTAATTCACCTATAATGTTATTGTAAAACTCAAAAAAATTAGTTACTATTGACTTGTAGCTACAAGAAAAATTTTGAGGTGATTTTATGACAATCTATTTTGGTGAGAATGTTAAAAGACTACGCAAAGAAAAAGAATTAACCCAAGAAACTCTTGCAGATTTTTTAGGTGTATCATTCCAGACAATCAGTAAATGGGAGAGGGGAGAAACCTACCCAGATATTACAACTTTGCCTGTAATCGCGTCTTTTTTCAATGTGACTGTTGACGATTTGCTTGGTGTTGATAAAGCACAAAAAGAGCAAAAAATCAATGAATATCTTGAATTGCATGACACAATGAAATTAAAGGATTTAGCATCGGTATATCAAATATATCAAAAAGCTGTTAAAGAATTTCCTAATGATTTTCGCATTTTAATTCGATATATGGAACTTTTGTATGAAGTTAAAGGTTTTGTACAAGGTAATTATAAAGATATTTCAAAAGAGATTGCGTCTATTTATGAAAAGATACAGAATCATTGTACAGATGACAATATAAGAATACGCTCAAAAGTAATTATGATTTCTCATTTATTGACATTATACCATTGTGTTCCAAACGAAGAAGGTAAATACCGTGTAGATAAAGAGTATCTTAATCACGCAGAAGAAATAGTAAGTACTTTGCCTTCAATTAATGATACAAAAGAATTAATGTTGATGAGTTTGGCATTTGATACAGAAAACTATAATATAACGCATAGAAATGCTCTTGAAGAGTTGTTGTTTATAATGCAAGATACATTGTTTGGATATAGCTTTAATTATAAACATGAAAAAAGACTTGAGATTCTTAAGCATATACAAGGACTCATTAACTTGATATTTGACGACGGAAATTTTGGTAAGAATTGCGTTAACAGACTTTATAATTACGGACATATTGGTCATTTGTATCATCAAATCGGTGATGATGAAAATGCTTTAAAATATCTTAAAATTGCTGCTGAATATGCAAAGGAACTTGATGAAAATCCCGATATTTCAGAAAAAGTAATGAGACATTATAATTTCGGACCAATTTACCGCGAAACTAATTTATCTCAATTTATGAAAATTGTAATGACTGAACACTATCCATTATCCAACGAATTTAAATCCAAACCTGAATTTCAAGAAATAGTTAAAAAATTAGAATAATGTATAAAAAAGAGGTTGCATTAAGCAACCTCTTTTAAAGTTATATTTAGATAATCTCAAAGGATTTATCAAGAACTGATACTCCTTGACCATCATCAATCCTAATAACATTACAATTATTGTTGGATTCATATTTCTGTGCTCGTTCTTCAAATCGTTCAAATTGTTCAATGAATCTATGGTAATGTGGTAAAATCGTCAAATCAGTAATTCCAACACCAGTAAAATCTGTTAGTTTAACATCCTTGTTCATTTCAGGTGAGTATTCAGCTATGAGACTAATGTCGTTTTGTAATACAATAGCTCCTGCACTAATTCCTATTATAATTTTATTGGTTGCAATTTGCTTGATATATGGTTCAGCACCTGATTTGCGAATAGAGTTTAATAGATAAAACGGATTACCACCGTTAATTTCAATTAAATCATATTTTAATAATTCTCTTGGGTCGTCTTCGTCAAAATCAAAGAAATCAACAGTACACCCGATAGATTTTAGTTCATCTGTCAATTTTGGTATATGTTTGTCATTTTTCTTAAATGGTACAGATGCGGTTGTGATGATAACTGCGGATTTGCCATCACTCAAGTTAGACTTTACACAGTTTAATAAGTCTTTTGAAGAAAGACCGTTTGAGGTAAGTAAAATCATAATAATACCCTAAATTTTTCAAATATTTTTTAATCTATCGCCTTTGGCATATTCCATTTGAAGATTATTGCAAGAACTCTCAAAATAAATGTAACGAGTGTACCTGCAACAATTGCAATATTGTCATTTATGCTTAAAATAAACATTATGTAATATGTCAATGCACCAGCAATAGCTGCAATCGCATAAATTCTCTTAACAAGCACAAAGGGTGTAGAGTTTGTAAGAACATCTCTTAGCATACCACCACAGATACAAGTGATTACACCACAACTAACACAAATTAAACCATTATCAGTAAAACCATTCTGAATTGCAACCTTAACACCGATAACAGCAAATGCCCCAAGACCCAATGCGTCGAAAACATCGTTTATATGCTCAATTTTAGTTTCATTTTCAAGATAAAACTTTTTAAAAGCCTTCGCACACAGAAAAACTAAAAGAGCAACGAGCAAGCAGATGAGAAGGTGGTGTTGGCTTGTGAAAACAGCAGGGGGCGAGATGCTGAAAATAACATCTCTTGTAAGACCGCCACCACAAGCCGTGATAATCGCAAGAAGAATAATACCAAAAAGGTCAGTTTTTCGTCTAATGGCAACCATAGCACCAGAAATTGCAAAAGCAATAACGCCTAAAAGTTCAATTGCAAGTGAAAAAGTATCCATAAATACTCCTGATTAATAAAAGTTAGTGGACGCAAGCGTCCTTTTTCGACAATATTTTAGCATACTTTTTTAGGGATTTCAACACATAAAAATGTCGCATAATAACATAAGAATTACCCCTGCAACACCACCAATTGAAGATAGTCCAAGTGTCCAATAGTTAACAGGTATATGCACTTCAATGAATTTACCAATAAAATTTACCGCAAAAAGAGCACAAACGCCTTGCATAGCAGTTAAAAGTAACGCTGTAAAAAACTTTTTTGATTTTATATATGTTATGAAAATGATAATTGTATAAATTGAAAAAATTATACCAAGAAAAATATTTGCCGATTGCATTTTTTCACCTCAAAAAATATTTTTTGGACATAATATTTTTATTGTTTAAATAATGTATTTATGCATAGAAATTATATGAGGTGATTTTGTGGCAGAGATTAAAAAGACTTATGAACAATTTTGCACACATTTTGGGAAGAATGTGATTTTTGAAGAAATATGTAATGCTGATGGTGAGTGTAAAATTTATTGCACCAACAAAGAGTGTCTGAATAAAGGTGAAAAATGCAAGAATAAATTAAGACAAAATTGTTAAGTTTATCATATTGACCGATTGAGAAAAACATAGTACAATATAAAAACACAAAGAATACTAAATTAAATTATATATATAGCGGTGAGTTTATGCAGAAAATTTCTGATTCGATTTATGACATCATCGCATTCTCAAACGGTATCATTTATACTCGAAAAAAGACTCTTGAAAATGGTTCTGCAAGAGTCAGTTTTTATGGATACGATATAAAAAGAATGCAAAATACACCGGTTACCAAAAGTGTTTATCTTTTAAATAAATTTGGTCCGGAATACAAAAAAATAGCAGAACAGTTAGGTGACTATGTTTCTTGTGATGCTGACATCTTACCATCAAAACAGGTGGTTGTTGTCTATCCAAGTGGTGAAACGGGTTTCTTCTCTCCAACAGGTGATATGGTTTGGTCAAGTGACTTGCTTTATCAGGGTTGTGAAATCTGTGGTGCAGTTTATGATGACCGTCAGATTTGGAGCGTTATCCCTGACCTTAACTGTGTTGTTAGTTATTCAGTTTCACACAAAAAATTCAGCATGAGAATTGGTTCAAAAGACTCAAATACATTTGAACATCCAATATCAATTTCAAAATATGATAACGAGTTGTTTATTTGTAACAGAGATTCAAATAAGGTTCGCACAATTAATTTGACTGACTATTCAGTTAACGATTTCAGAATTTTTGATGAACCGGTTTATAAATATTTACGCTCTTGTGGTAAAGAAATTGTTGTTCTTGAATCAGGCGTATATGTATTGTAATTTTACTAAAATAAAGGAGTATTAAATATGAGTGAAGAATTCAATCCAGACCTTGTGTCAGTTATAGATGAAAACGGTGTTGAACATGTTTTTGAAGAACTTGACAGAATTGAAACAGATACAGCAAAATATGTTGCACTTCTTCCTGTTTATGATGAAGCAGAAGAAATTCTTGACGATGATGGTGAACTTATCATTCTCAAAGTTTGTGAAGAAGATGGCGAAACATATTTAGAACCAATCGAAGATGATAACGAATTCAACGAAATTGGCAAAATTTTTGAAGAAAGACTTTCTGAATTATTTGACTTTAACGAGGAAGAATAATTATTAATAAAACATTTACCCTGCGAAGCCCGATAACTGCGGATGATATTAACCCAACACTCACTAAAAGGGAGCTTATACTCGGTTTGTTGGGAGCAGACCTCCCGTCATATTGACGGACGAAGGGAGCACAGATACAAAACGGAAAGCACCCACCTGCTTAACATGCAGGTTAGTATTCACCGCAACCGACTTTGTGGGGGAACCTTTACGGACGCAC
This sequence comes from Candidatus Fimenecus sp., assembly GCA_045632525.1. Taxonomy (GTDB): domain Bacteria; phylum Bacillota; class Clostridia; order Oscillospirales; family Acutalibacteraceae; genus Fimenecus. The sequence goes on along the minus strand of JAZQWV010000023.1, from coordinate 18,327 downwards.
TTGTTGCGTCTTTTTCTTTTGTTTAAAACTAATTCTACTTGTCAATAATTCACTCAAAGGAGTGAGTTTATGAAAAAAACAATATTAAGAATTGAAATATCAGTTTTAATTGCCTTAGTACTTTGTTGTGTAATAAATGTAAATGCATTTTCTAAACAATGCGATAGTATTAGAGAAAAAATGCTTCGTATGCATGTAATTGCCAATTCGGATAGTGTTGAAGACCAAGAGTTAAAACTTAAAGTGCGAGATGCTGTGTTAAAAGAAGGTAAAGAACTTTTTGATGGTACTATTACCAGTAAAGATGCAGAGAAAATACTTGTACCACACATAAAAGAACTCGAAGATGTTGCCCTTGAAACTATAAAAAAAGAAGGTTTTGATTACAAAGTAAAAATAACAGTTGGAGAAGAATATTTTAAAACTAGAACTTATGATAACTCTGTAACTTTACCTGCCGGATATTACACCGCAGTAAAAGTAGTAATAGGGGAAGGGCAAGGTCAAAATTGGTGGTGTGTGATGTTCCCGCCAATGTGTTTACCCGCTGCTAACGCTGAATGTGAACTTTCAGATGTGCTAAATGATGACGAAACTGATATTGTAACCAATAGCGAAAAATATAAATTCAAATTCAAAATAGTTGAAATTTTAGAAGATTTGCTGAAAAGAAAATAATACTTTACAAATGGTGTACTTTTTTGGTAATATAATCTTGTGGTAATTTGGAATTTTTTGATTACTGCGATTATTCATCCAAGGAGTTGGAGATTATGCCCCTTGTGTTAGCACATCGCGGCGCAAATAAAGTAGCACCGCAAAACACATTACCTGCTTTCCTAAAAGCAATACAATTTAACGCAGACGGAATCGAAACCGACGTTCATTTGTGTAAGGACGGCGAAATCGTTATTTGTCATAACTATACTGTTGATGCTACATCAAACGGTAAGGGTTCTATTGACGAAATGACTTTTGCAGAACTACGCCAATTGGACTTCGGTTCTTATTTTTCTAATGACTTTAAAGGTGTAACACTACCAACACTTGCTGAACTTTTATCTTTAGTTAAAAACATGAATTTAATCAATATCGAGATTAAAGCACCACAAAAAGATAATGACCTTGTTAAAAGAGTTGTTGAAGAAGTTCATAAATTTGGTATTGAGAAAAACTCAATCATATCTTGTTTTGACCCTGAATGTATCAGAGAAGTCAAAGAAATAGACAAGAACTTAAAAACAGGTCTTCTTTATGAAAATGATGAGTTAGGTAATGAGATTATGACTTTTGGTGTGGCTAAGTATTGCCAACAATTAAAGGCTGATGCTGCACACCCTGAGCATATTCTTATGACAGAAGAACTTGTAAAAGATTTACACAACAATGGCATCAAAGTCAATCCTTGGACAGTTAATTTAAAAGAAGATATTATAAAATATACATCTTGGGGTTGCGACGCCTTGATTACAGATATTCCTGATTTTTGTCGTCAAGTATTAAAGGAGATTAAATAATGAAAGCACCTAAGTATAGCATTATTCCTAAACCACAAAAGTATGAAGTTTTAGATGGTACATACACAGTAACACCTGAAACCGCTGTTCTTTGCAATCCTGATTTTGTAAAAGCAGGGAATTATCTTTCTCAATTTTTACAGACAAAAAAAGATGCTAAGAATGGTGCAATCAAAATTAATAAAGATGATACTATTCATAGTGAAGGCTATAAATTAAAAATCAGCAATGATGGTATCGTAATTAGTGCATCAGATGTGAACGGTGCCTTTTATGGTGCTGTAACTCTCAAAATTATGATTATGCAATCAAAAAAAGAGAGCGGTATTGCAGTTTTAAATGGTGCTGATATTTATGATTATCCCAAATTCTCGTATCGTGGTGGAATGATGGATGAAGCACGCCACTTTTTTGGTGTAGATGCAGTAAAGAGTGCTTTGGATAATATGGCACTTTTAAAACTTAACAAATTTCATTGGCATCTTTGCGATGACCAAGGTTATAGAATTGAAAGTGAAGTTTTTCCACTTCTCAATGAAATCAGTAGTAAAAGAAAGTATGAGCTTCTTGGTGGCGCTGAATTATTAAGTTTGATTCCTGAACTTAAAAAAGGTGGCGACGAATATTTTCACTATTACAAAAAAGAAGAAATTCGTGAAATTGTGGAATATGCAAGTAATTTGTGTATTGACATAATTCCTGAAATTGATTTGCCGGGTCATACTGTTGCTATTCTTGCAGCTTATCCTGAACTTTCTTGTCTTAAAGGCGAATATGAGGTATTCTGTGAAAACGGAATTACAAAAGATGTGCTTTGCGCAGGTCAGGATGAAACCTATGACTTTGTTGAAAAACTTTTAACAGAAGTTTGCGAATTGTTCCCATATAAGTATTTCCATATGGGTGGGGATGAAGCATCAAAAGGTCATAAAATATGGGAAAAAGATTGTACTGTTTGCCAACAGAGAATGAAAGAATTAGGTATTGAAAAAGGCAAGGATTTACAGGCTTATTTCAATAATAGAGTTAATGAAATGCTCAAAAAACTTGGTAAAACAAGTATTGAGTGGAATGATGGAATATATGATAATACTGCCGCTGACATAATTGGTCATTACTGGATTGCGCGTAATCCAGCGTGGGTAAAAAAAGAAAACGATAAGCGAAAATTTGTTGTTTCAACTTTCCCTACATTGTATTTTGATTATTCCCACGCGGTAGCACCGCTTAAAAAAGTTTACAATTTCAATGTTGTTAAATCTGGCTTTGTTAATGAGAAAAATGTTCTTGGTGTTGAGTTTGAATCTTGGGCAGAGTGGATTGATACATACGACGCTTGGGAGTTTTCAGTGTATCCAAGAATCTTTGCATTTGCCGAGGGTGCGTGGACCGAAGATGAGTTTAAGAATTATAAAGATTTTTATAAACGCCTTGATTTCTTCAAGATGTACATGAAATCAAAAAATATCAATTATTCAAGAATTGAGAAAAAAATGTGGTTCAAAGTAAGAAATAAATCTGCTTTTCATCTTGGTAATCGAGGTAATGAATTCAAATATAATGAAAAAATTAAAATGACAAAATAAGGAGTAGAAAGATATGGAAGTAATGAACATATTGTCATTTTTTACTGGTATAGGTTTGTTCCTTTACGGTATTGATGCTATGGGTCAGGGACTTGAATATGCAGCTGGCTCAAAAATGAAAAAGATTTTAGGCGTCCTTACTAAAAACCGATTTTTAGCAGTTATTATGGGCGCACTTGTTACTGCAGTAATTCAGAGTTCATCAGCAACAACAGTTATGGTTGTTGGTTTTGTTAATGCAGGGCTTATGAATCTTGCTCAAGCTGTTGGCGTTATTATGGGTGCCAATATAGGTACAACTGTTACCAGCGTGCTTATTGCAATGGATTTAGGTATGATTGCGCCGGTTGCTTTGCTTATTGGTGTGTTCGCAATGCTTTTTGTTAAAAAAGACATCGTAAAACATATCGGACAAACAGTTGCAGGATTTGGTATGCTTTTTGTTGGTATGGAATTAATGGCTTATGGTATGGCACCATTGGGTGAATCAGAAGTATTCACATACTTTATGACAAATTTCAGCAATCCGTTTGTTGGTGTTCTCATTGGTCTTGTGCTCACAGCAATTATTCAAAGTTCTTCAGCAAGTATCGGTATTTTACAGGCACTTGCGCTTCAAGGTCTTGTTCCAATTGAATTTGCTGTTTATATCCTTTTAGGACAGAATATTGGTACTTGTGTTACTGCACTTCTTTCAGCGGCAGGTTCAAAAACAAATTCAAAAAGAACTGCAGTTATGCACTTGCTTTTCAATGTTATTGGTACAGTAATATTCTTACTTATTACCGCATTTACACCATATACTACATGGCTTGAGAGTATAAGTGATAATGTATCAGCGCAGATTTCAACAGCTCATATTATCTTCAATGTTGTTAATACAATTGTTTTGTTTCCATTTGCAAATTGGATTATCAAAATGGCTTGTATTCTTGTGCCTGATAAAGAACCAGAAGATTCAAAACTTGAATTTAAATTCTATGACTCACATCTTCTTACAACACCACCAGTTGCTGTTGAACAGATTGGTAAAGAAGTTGTCAGAATGGCAAAACTTGCAAGGGATAACTTTGACCGTGCAGCAACAGCACTTATAAATAACGATACTTCAAAAGGCGAAAAGATTGAATCTGTTGAAGAAGTTATTAACTTCTTGAACCATGGAATCACCAGAAACCTTGTTAAAATCAATGCACTTGATTTGGACTATTCAGATGCTAAATATATCGGTAGATTGTTCCATGTAATCAACGATATTGAACGTATCGGTGACCACGCGGTTAACCTTAGTGAAGCAGCAGTGGTGCGCAGTAATGAAAAACTTGCAATTTCTGACGAAGCAGTTGCAGAACTTGAAACAATGCGTAAATGTGTTGTTGAATTGCTTAACGCTTCAATTGATTCATTTGAAAAGCAAGAACTCACAATCGAAGAGGCAAAGCGTATCGAAACTCTTGAAACCGCTTCAGATAATCTCAAAGAAAAATATCAGAATGCACATCTTCGCCGTCTTAATGAAGAACACTGTGAAACTCGTGCTGGTATGATGTTTGTGAACACTCTCATCGACTTTGAGCGTGTGGGTGACCATTCAAAGAACATTGCTTTTGCAGTTGCTAAAAAACCAGGCCAAAAAGTTGCAGCAGACGAAGAAATGATTAAGGCATATTAATCAAATGGCGGTGGAGGGAACTTCATCGCCATTTTATATATAGGGGTTGGAAAAATGAAAAAAATAATCGCAATTGTATTGTCATTAGTTATTTTATTGACTTTCACATCCTGTCAATCAGCATTTGAAACAGAGAAAATTGATATTTTCAGCGTAATGCAAAATGCCGAAATTATCGGTAACTTAAAAGGTGTGGTTGGAACAGAAGGAACGTTTATTGAAATTCGTTTTACCGAAGAAACAACATTTGATACAGTCGTTTTAAAGGAAAAAGGAAACCAAATTTTTGAGTTTTCTATATGGTTAGAAGATGACAATGGTGAATTTGTTTCTGTTTATGAGCAAGATAGAGTAGGAGAGTATCGATACTGTGAGATTGGTGAGCATACTGCAAAATCAATTAAAATTAGTATCGATTCGGCCAATGAAAGTCAATATCATTTAAAAAATATCGATATTCTCAATGTTAAAGACAATAAGAATGAAGATTTTCGTGTCACATCATATTTGGTTTGTCAGTGGTTTTATGGTAATGAGAACATAGAAATAGAAAAAATGAACACTTTGACAGATATAATTTTGTTTGGTGTTGCTCGATTTGACGAAAACGGAAAAGTATATCTTCAAGACCTTGACATCAATGGTGAAATGGTAAGTGGGGATAAAATTTTCAAAGAAATTATTGAAATCATCAAAACGACAAATCCTAATGCGAAAATCCATTGTAATATTTTAGGTCCAGATGGTGTAGATGCTAACGATAAAGAAAAACTACATAGTCGGGCATTTGTTGATAATGGTGAAGTGCTTGTTAATGGTATTTTAGATTTATTAAAAACTTATGAGTTTGACGGTATTTTCTTTGATTATGAATATCCATATAAACTTAAAAGTATTAAAGATTATTCAGATTTTCTTGTAAAACTTGATTCGAGTTTGGGTGACTATATTCTTGGTGCTGCATTCTCTCATTGGAGTTGCAATATCTCAAAGAGCGCAATAAAAGTTCTCGATAGAGTTGAAATAATGGCATACGACAACATGGGCGAATACGGTTCTCACGCTGAATTTGCAACCGTTGGTGGCGCTTTGGCAATTAAAGATTTTGAAAAGCGTGGTTACGATTTATCAAAGTGTGATTTGGGGTTGCCTTTTTATGGTAGAACGCACGGTGGCGATGAGGCTTGGCCGTCTTATGCACAAATTGCTGGTGATTTAGAAAACAATCCATTTAAAAATAAGATTCCGAAATCATATATGACAGGTGACACAAGCGGTAATATTTTTACTAGCTTTAATGGTGTACAGATGATAAAGGATAAAACTGCATTCGCAAATGATTATGGTCTTGGTGGTGTAATGGTATGGCATTATACCTGTGATATAGCCTATGAAGACGATTTATCACTTTTCAAAGCAGTTCAAACTTCACTAGAAACAAGAGAATAAACATAAAAAAGCCGTGCTAAAAGCACGGCTTAATCTTTTGCTAAATTCAATTATTTGTTAAGTGAATTTACGATGTCTCTTGTATCTCTTGCGATAACAAGTTCTTCGTTTGTAGGAAGAACATAAACCTTAACTTTTGAGTTTGCTGTTGAAAGTTCACCTTCAGCACCCTTAACAAGTGTCTTGCCATATTCTTCGTCGATTTCAATACCAAGGAATGTGAGTTCTTTACAAACCTTTGCACGAATATCGTCAGCGTTTTCACCGATACCACCTGTGAATACGATAGCGTCAATGCCGTCCATAGCAGCTGTGTAAGCACCGATATATCTCTTAATCTGATATGCAAGAATATTTCTTGCAAGTGCACAGCGTTCGCCAAGACCTTTTTCGTTTGAAGCAGCTTCTGCCTTAACATCACGGTCGTCAGAGCCAACACCTGAAATACCAAGAATACCTGATTTCTTGTTAAGAAGAGTATCCATCTCTTTAACTGAAAGGTTTTCTTTTTCCATAATATAAAGAATTGCAGATGGGTCAACAGCACCGCAACGAGTACCCATAATAAGACCATCAAGTGGAGTAAGACCCATTGTTGTGTCAATTACCTTACCACCCTTAACAGCTGTGATTGATGAGCCGTTGCCAAGGTGACAAGTAACAATTTTAAGGTCTTCAATGTTTTTGCCCATAACTTCTGCACATCTTGCACTTACAAAACGATGTGATGTACCATGGAAGCCATATTTACGAACCTGATATTTTTCATAGAATTCATAAGGAACAGGGAATGTGTATGCTTCTGCTGGCATTGTGCTGTGGAAAGCATTATCAAATACTGTAACCTGTGGAACATCTTTACCAAAAAGTTCAATACTTGCGTTGATACCCTGAATATGAGCTGGGTTGTGAAGAGGTGCTAATGCACACAATTCTTCAATACCTTTGATAACTTCGTCAGTTACGAGCATACTCTTGTTGAAAAGAGCGCCACCCTGAACAACACGGTGACCAACTGCTGTAATTTCGCTGATGTCATCAATAACTTTGTAATCGCCCTCAGTAAGAACCTTCTTAACTTCTGCAAATGCAGCAGTGTGATTCTTCATTGGAACTTCATACTCAATTTTTTTTCCGTCAGGAGTTTTGAAGCTGATACAAGCATTATCAGAACCAACTCTTTCACAAATACCTTTTGCGATAACTTCTTCATTTGTCATATCAATAAGTTGATATTTAAGAGAAGAACTACCTGCGTTAATAACGAGAATTTTCATTATTCATTTCCTCCGTTTTTTTACTTTTTTCTTGAAGTAAAATCAAATCTATATTATTATATACTTGTATTCATTTAATTTCAAGTAATTTTCTTCATTTAGTGAGGTTATTTATGTCAGTAATCGGTATTGTTTGTGAGTTTAATCCTTTTCATAACGGACACAAATATTTAATTGACTCAGTTAAAACTGAAAATGATATTGTTGTAGCAATAATGAGTGGTAATTTCGTTCAAAGGGGAGAGCCTGCAATTTTTCCAAAAGAAACAAGGGTTAAAGCAGCACTTTTGAGTGGTATTGATATTGTTCTCGAATTACCATTTATTTATGCTAGTTCATCTGCAGAATATTTCGCATTTAATGCAGTTAAAATTCTTTCTGATTTCGGATGCGATAAATTAGCATTTGGAACAGAAAATGCAGATATAGAATCTCTTAATAAAGCAGTTGATGTTTTAATAAGAGAAGATTTTAATGATGAGATTAAAAAATATTATAATGATGGTGTAAGTTTTCCTGCTGCTCGACAAATGGCGTTTGATAAATGCAACATTGATTGTGATATTTCAACACCAAATAATATTCTTGCTATTGAATACATTAAAGCAATCCGCAAATTGGGTGCTAAAATTGAACCAATATCAATTAACCGTAAAGGTGCTGGTTATAACGACACTACCGCTATTGATGAATTTGCATCTGCAACTCATATAAGACAACTAATCTACAATAATGAATCGTTTGAAAAATATATTCCTGATTATTTATTGGATTTATATAACGACAGTATAAAATACGGGAAATATGTTTCTAAAGAAAAGTTTGATTTGGCAGCATTCAGTATTTTGCGTTCAAAACTTGACTACGATTTAACTGACATTGCAAACCTGGGTGAAGGCTTAGATAACAGAGTGAAATCTGCAGTGAAAAATAACACTCAACTTTCAAAATTCTATGATGAAATCAAAACTAAGCGATACACTCATACGAGAATTAAAAGAGCAGTATTGTCAACAATTCTTGATGTAAAATCTAGTGACATTGAAATTGTTCCACCATATTGTAGAGTATTAGGATTTAATACAAAAGCAAGCAAAACAATGGGTGAGTTAGCAAAAAATAGCAAGTTACCTTTTGTTGCAGTGTATTCTGATATAGTAAATCTTGCGTCAGAAAATGCTAACAGAGTTTTTGAATTAGAAAACAAATCAACTGATTTTTATAATCTTATTTTGCAAAATTCTGAATCATGCTCAACTGAAATGAAATTTGCTCCAATAAAAATGCAGTAAAATGCAGGAAAACTTGCAAAATTACTTGCTTTTTTCTTGCAAAAATTGTATATTTATTTAGTGAATAATTTATTATTCGGGGTGATTAAGGATGAAAAATTTCATTTTGTCAAAAGTTGATTTGACAGATAAAAAACTTTCAAAAGGTCATAAAAAACTCGTTCAATATATTACAGATAATTATGATAAAGCCGCTTTTATGACGGCGTCAAAACTTGGTGAGACAGTTGGCGTCAGCGAGTCAACTGTTGTTCGTTTTGCAACTGAAATCGGTTTTAAGGGATATCCTGAACTTCAAAAAGAATTGCAGAGAATGATTAAATCAAAACTTACAGCAGTTCAAAGAATGGAAGTTTCAAGCAATCTTATCGGTGAGCAAGACGCAATTAAAAAAGTGCTCAATGGTGATATCGAATTAATTCGTAAAACTTTGGATAGCGTTTCAAGTTCTGAATTCTCTAAAGCAGTTGAAACAATTAATAATGCAAAAAGAATATATATTCTTGGTGTCAGAAGTTCGGCTGCATTGGCAAGTTTTCTCTATTTTTATCTTAACCCCGTTTTTGAAAATGTAGTTTTAGTCGATACTTCAAGTGCCAGTGAAATGTTTGAGCAGATGTTTAGAATAAGTGAAAATGATGTTTGCGTTGCAATCAGTTTTCCAAGATATTCAAAACAGACTATCAATGCATTGCGCTTTATAAATGACCGTGGTACAAAAATAATTGCAATAACAGATTCTGCTGATTCACCAATTGCAGAATATGCTGATACACTTCTTGTGGCAAAAAGTGATATGGTGTCTGTTGTTGATTCGTTGGTTGCTCCTTTGAGTCTTATTAACGCACTTGTTGTTGCAGTAACATTCAGTCGTCGTGAAGAAGTTTATAACAATTTCAACAAACTTGAAAGCATTTGGGATGAATATCAGGTTTATGATAAAGCAGATGGTGTGAATAATGGGTAAAAAAGTAATAGTAATTGGTGCAGGTGCAGCGGGGACAATGGCTGCAGGTGCAGCAGCACAAAATGGTGCAGAAGTTGTTTTGTTTGAACGAAACGAAAAAATAGCACGAAAAGTTATGATTACAGGCAAGGGTAGATGCAATGTAACAAATAATGTTGCTGATACTCAAGAATTTATTTCAAATATCCCCGGTAATGGTCGCTTTTTATATGGTGCTTTTTCTTCGTTTAATTCGCAAGATACAATAGACTTCTTTGAGAATTATTGTGTGTCTCTTAAAGTTGAGCGTGGTAACAGGGTTTTCCCTGTAAGTGATAAAGCGGTTGATATTGTTGATGCTTTAAATAAATTCATAACTATCAACAAGGTTCAAAGAAAAACAGAAAGAGTTACAAAGCTTATTTTTGAAGAAAATGAAATTCGCGGTGTAGAAACTGAATTAGGTAATCAGTATTTTGCTGATGCAGTAATTGTTGCAACAGGTGGTCTTTCTTATCCTAAAACAGGTTCAAGTGGTGATGGATATGAGCTCGCTAAAAGTGTAGGTCATACAATAACTGAATTGAGACCATCACTTTCAGCGCTTGTTTGTCGCGAAGGTCTTTGTAGTGAATGTATGGGGCTTTCTTTAAAAAATGTAGCAATCCGTGTTGTTGACACACAGAAAAAGAAAGAAATATATGATGATTTTGGTGAAATGCTTTTCACACATTTTGGTGTTTCAGGACCAATGATTTTATCGGCAAGTGCTCACATGCGAAACATGGAAAAAGCAAGATATGAAATCTATATTGACTTAAAACCTGCGCTTTCTCACGAAAAATTAGATGCAAGAATTTTAAGAGATTTTGCAGATAACAGCAATAAATCAATATCAAATATATTGGCATTGCTAGTACCAAAATCCTTGATTGTTCCGATACTTAAGATGGCTCACATAAAGCCGTCTGAAAAAGCAAATCAGATTACAAAAGATATGCGAAAAGCTCTTATTGATGTAATTAAAGGTATCAAACTCACAGTTATGGATTTCAACGATATATCTGAAGCGATTGTTACATCTGGTGGTGTAAAAATCAGCGAAATTAATCCTAAAACAATGGAGAGCAAAATTTGTAAAGGATTATATTTTGCAGGTGAAGTGATTGACTGTGACGGATATACTGGTGGATTTAACTTGCAGATTGCATTTTCGACAGGGCAATTAGCAGGTAAAAGCGCATCAGAAGATTATTAAAAACATTATTTAAAGGGAGATATATTTTATGATTAATGTTGCTATTGACGGACCAGCAGGTGCTGGCAAAAGTACAGTTGCTCGTGCAGCAGCACAGAAATTAGGTTACATCTATGTTGATACAGGTGCTCTTTACAGAGCGGTTGGAGTTTATTGCTTGAAAAACTCAATTGTTACAACTGATGTTGATGGCGTTGGCGCGATTTTAAAAGATATTACAGTTGAACTTAAATTTATTGACGGTGTTCAGCATGTTTTCTTGAATGGTGATGATGTTTCAACTGAAATCAGACTTCCTGAAGCTTCAATGGCTGCATCAAATGTATCAGCTATTCCAGCGGTTAGAGCGTTTTTATTTGACCTTCAAAGAGATATTGCTGCAAAGAATAATTGCCTTATGGACGGCCGAGATATTGGAACAGTTGTTCTTCCAAATGCACAAGTGAAAATTTTCCTTACAGCAGACCCAGAAGAAAGAGCAATGAGAAGATATAAAGAACTTATGGAAAAGGGTAGTAACGTTACTTATGAAGAAGTTCTCGAAGACTTAAAAGTTCGTGATTATAACGATTCACATCGTGAAATTGCACCACTTAAACCTGCTGAAGATTCAGTAATTGTTAACACAACAGGTATGACTCTTGAAGAGTCAATCAATACAATAGTTAAAACAGTCGAGGAGAAGATTTAAATGTCTACAACTCCAAAATTTGATTATACAAATTTTAAAAAGCAAAAGATGATGGATGTCATCAGACCTATTGGCAATTTGTTTTGTAAGACTTACTATAAAGTTGAGTTTGAAGGTCTTGAAAACATCAATCGAACTGATGCTTTCATTATCGCACCAAACCATGTAACAGAATTTGACCCATTGTTTGTTGCTATGGCATCAAAAAGACTTTTCTATTACATAGCAAAAGCAGAATTATTTAAAAATCCGCTTCTTAACAAAGCAATAAGAAGTTTGAATGGGTTTCCTGTTGTTCGTGGAATCGGTGATAGAAATGCGCTTGGATACGCTGTTGAAATTTTAAAGCGTGGTGAAGTTCTTTGCATTTTTCCTGAGGGCACTCGTTCACCTGATTCTACACCTAAAGAAGCTAAGTCAGGAGTGGGATATTTAGCTAGAAGAACAGGTGTTGATATTATTCCAACTGCAATTTATATGGAAAACAAAGATAAAAAAGGCTCGAAAGTTATTGTCAAATTTGGTGAAGCCTTTAAATATGAAGATATGGGATTTACCGACAATGGTAAAACTTCTGAAAACAAAGCGGTTGCGAGAAAGACGATGGATATGATAAGAACTCTCTGGGAGGAATGTAAGTGCAGATAACTCTTGCAAAAACAGCGGGATTTTGTTTCGGCGTTAATCGAGCAGTAAATATGTTATATGACCTTGTCGACAAAGGCGTTAGTGTTTGTACTCTTGGTCCGATAATTCATAATCCACAAGTAATAGAAGACCTTGAAAACAAAGGTGTTAACATACTTGACTCAATAGAAAATGCTACAAACGATAAAAAGGTAGTAATTCGTACACATGGTGTTGAGCGTTGTGTGTTGGAATATTGTGAAAATAATTCTTTGGATTATACTGACGCTACTTGTCCTTTTGTAAAAAAAATTCATAAAATTGTACGCGAGAATTCAAAAATAGATTTACCTGTACTCATTGCAGGCGATAAGAAACATCCTGAAGTTGTCGGAATTAAAAGCTATTGTGCAGGGGAATGTTTTGTATTTAATTCTTGTGAAGAATTGGATGAAATTTTTAAAAATAACGATTTTAAACCCGAAAAACCATTCATTGTGGTTTCGCAGACTACTTTTAGCATAAAAGAGTGGAAAAAATGTGTAAAAAATATAAATTTACACTATACAAACGCCATTATTTTTGATACAATATGTAATGCGACCGAAGAAAGACAGGCAGAGGCTCTGTTATTATCTCAAAAAAATGATATGATGATAATAATTGGTGGCCGAACAAGTTCAAATACAGCAAAACTTAAAGCTGTGTGTGAACCCAATTGCCCGACTTATTTGATTGAAACGGCAAAAGAGCTTTTGGACATAGCCTTTTGTGATGTTCAATCAATAGGCGTTACTGCGGGTGCTTCAACTCCCGACAGTATAATTAAGGAGGTACTAAAAACGATGTCCGAGATTTTTGAAAACACAAACACAATTAATATGGAGGAGACAGGCTTTGAGCAGATGCTTGAAGAATCACTCAACAGTATGAGTTCTGACCAGAATGTTATTGGTACTGTTGTTGGATTCACAGCAACTGAAATTCAGGTTGAAATTGCAGGCAGAAAGCATACAGGCTATGTGTCTTTTGATGAATATAGCGATGACCCATCAGCTGACCCAAAAGCAGAGCTTAAAGTTGGCGACGAAATCAAACTTCGCATTATGAAGACAAATGACGTTGAAGGTACAATCAAACTTTCAAAGCGTCTTTATGACCGTGGCGCAATTTGGGAAAACATTGAAGCAGACGACACAATTCACACAGGTGTTGTTACTGGCATTGTTGGCGACAACAAAGGTGTATTTGTTCAGAGCGGAGCTATTAAAGTATTTGTTCCTGCTTCACTTGCAAAAATGAGAAGAAGTGATTCTCTTGAAGACCTTCTCAAAGCAGAAGTTGAATACAAGATTATCGAAGTAAACAAGCAGAGAAGAAAAGTTGTTGGCTCAATTCGCGAAGTTGCAGCAGCAAAGAAAGCAGAAGTAGTTGATGCATTCTGGGCAAACATCGCAGAAGGCGCTGTTTACACAGGCACAGTTAGAAGCCTTACAAACTATGGTGCATTCGTTGACCTTGGTGGCGTTGATGGCATGGTACATATCTCTGAACTTTCATGGCAGAGAATTAAGCACCCATCAGAAGTTGTTAAAGTTGGCGACGCTATCGAAGTTTATGTAAAAGAACTCGACAGAGAAAACAAGAAGATTTCTCTTGGCTATAAGAAAGTTGAAGATAATCCTTGGGAAGTTCTCAAGCGTGATTATCCAGTTGACAGCGAAGTTGAATGCAAGATTGTTAGCCTTACATCATTCGGTGCTTTTGCACAGATTATTCCAGGCGTTGATGGTCTCATTCACATTTCACAAATCGCTTATAAGCACATTGGCACACCAGCTGAAGTTCTCAAAGTTGGCGATGTAGTTAAAGCAAAGATTATGGAAATCGACTTTGACAAGAAGAGAGTTAGCCTTTCAATCAAAGCACTTCTTGAGCCACCAGTAGTTGAAGAAGTTGCAGAAGCAACAGAAGAAGTTCCTGCTGAAGTAGCAGAAGAAGCTGTTGAAGCTCCTGTTGAAGAATAATTAAATCGGCATAAGGCCGTAAATACTACAGGTCAGATGTTCAAAAGATGTCTGACCTGTTTTTTATGAGGTGTTACTTATGAAAAAGGGACTTGCAATTGCATCAGGCATTACCGCTGCTATTGGTAGTAGTGTTTTGTATTTGAAGAAAAAAGACATTTGCCCAAAGTGTGAAATAAAAAAAGCACTTGCAAAAACACAGTTTCATTATTCAAAAGAAGAAATGTATAATAACGGTGCTGCCTTGACTCCGCCAATGGGTTGGTCAAGCTGGAACTTATTCAGACACAGAATTGATGAAAATGTGTTTTTAACTATGGCAAAAGCTATGAAAGATAGTGGCTTAGCAGATGCTGGATACATCTATGTCAACATTGATGACTGTTGGCAGTCTTCAATGCGCGATGAAAATGGAAGAATGCAAGGTGATTTAACCACTTTCCCACATGGCATTAAATGGCTTGTCCAAGAAGTTAATAAACTTGGTTTAAAACTTGGTATTTATTCTTCAAACGGAACACTCACTTGTGAAGATTTACCTGCATCTCTTTATCATGAGAGAATTGACGCAGAAACTTTTGCTGAATGGGGAATTGAATATTTTAAATATGATTATTGTCATCATGTTTTAATCCCAACAGATGCACCTTATATTGATAGCGTTACAATTGGTGGCAATTCACTTGAAACTGAACTTGAATTTTCTGCAAAAGACGCAGTTTTAAAAGGTGATGCAAAGGTTATTAACGAAGAAGATGGAAAGAGCTATGTTAAAGGTCTTTGCAGTGGACTTGGCACAATAGAATTTAATAATGTAGAAGTACCAGAAGATGGTGAATATGTATTAACTCTCGTTATGCGCAAAAACACCTGTAAAGGTCAGTTCTGTGTTGTAACAGTTAATGGCAAAGATGAATATGATTTCTTAATTGCAGAGCAAAAAGCCTTTTCTCGTGAAGGCCGCCGTCAGATTATGATTAATCTTAAAGCAGGTGTTAACACAATTTCTATTACTAACCCTATTGCATCTCCAATGGATAGTGCTGCAAGACAATATGAAAAAATGGGTCAAGAACTTGCTCGTGCAACAAAGAAATATGCTGAAGAGAATAATTGTGAAGAGAAGAAAATTCTCTATTCAATTTGTGAATGGGGTTGGAATCAACCTTGGAAATGGGGCGGCAAAGCAGGTAATATCTGGCGAACAACAGGCGATATACAAGCTCATTGGGCATCAGTTGTTGGAATATACGAAGTAAATGTACGCCTTGACAAATATGCAAGACCTGGTGCTTTCAATGACCCTGATATGCTTGAAGTAGGTAATGGTAACCTTACCTTTGATGAGAATAAATCTCATTTTACTCTTTGGTCAATGATGGCTGCTCCGCTTATTCTTGGTAATGATGTGAGAGATTTCATCAAAGAAGATGGAACAGTTGATAAAAATAATAAGGTTCTTCAAATTCTCACAAATAAAGATGTTATTGCTATCGACCAAGATAAACTTGGAATTCAATGCAAGAGAATTAAAACAAATCTTTTCCAAGATATTCTTGTTAAACCTCTTGCAGATAATGAAGTTGCAGTTTGCTTCTTTAATAAAGGCAAATCTAATGTATATATGACTTGCAATATGGCAGATGTTCACAATGTGGTTAATGTAACATTGCCAAAAGCTTCATCATATAAATGCGTTGAACTTTGGGATAAAACAGAAGAAATTATTACAGATAAACTCAATACCACAGTTGTGCCACACGGCGTAAAAGTTTTCAGAGTTTCTGTAAATCAGCAAGAGGTTTAATATTATCTAACAGATAAAAAGCGATAATCGATAAAACATACCAACAAGCAGAAAATGGCAAGGAAATTTGTCCTAATAAGTTATATGGCAGATTACTATAATCCCACACACCAAGTGAGAAAACTCTGTTGACAATTATGCCAACAGATAATTCAAGCAGAGTAATTACGACCATCCCCAACAAGGCTTTAATAAAAATTGAAGTGTCTGGAAATGTGTTGTGTATTAAATAAAGTGACAGAAAAGCCGAACCACCTGTAAGTAACATTGACCAGTGGGTGTAACCACGAAAAGCGACTTCAATAGCGCCATAACCGATTCCACCCACTAAAAATATTATTAAATAAACAATCGAATTTCTCAAAAAAATCACCGTTATACATTATCCCCAAAAACAAGAGAATAATTATAAAAAGTGATTTAATAAAAGGTGAAATAAATGAACGATTTTGAACAGAAAAAGTTAAGAGCAGAAGAACTTCGCAAAGAACTCAATCATCATATTTATCGTTACTATGTCGAAAACGAAAATGATATCGAAGACTATGAGTATGATATGCTTATGCGTGAGTTGGACTTAATTGAAAAAGAATATCCTGTACTTTTAACTGCTGATTCACCAACACATAGAGTAGGTGGTCAAGCAGACGGCTTGTTTGAAACAGTTGTTCATACTGTTAAAATGGAAAGTTTGCAAGATGCATTTTCGCACGACGAAGTCCGTGACTTCAATAAAAGAGTAAAAGACGTGTTCTCAAATGCAGAATATGTTGTTGAGCCTAAAATCGACGGACTCTCAGTGTCACTTGAATACACAAATGGCGTATTCACTCGAGGCTCAACTCGTGGTGATGGTGTTCAAGGTGAAGATATAACAGCAAATCTTCGTACAATAAAAACTATTCCATTAAGACTTAAAAAGGATATTCCGTTTATTGAAGTTCGTGGTGAAGTTTATATGCCACGAGAAGTATTCTTAAAAATCGTTGAAAAGCAAGAGCTTAATGGTGAGAAACCATTCAAAAATCCAAGAAATGCGGCGGCAGGTAGTATAAGACAGAAAAATCCTAAAATTACAGCTGAAAGAAACCTTGATATCTATGTTTTCAATATTCAGCAGGTTGAAGGTGCCGACATTAAAGGTCATTATGAATCACTTGTATTTTTGAAAGAATTAGGATTTAAGACAATACCATTTTTCAATAAGTTTAGCAACATTGACGACACCTTAAAAGAAATTGAGCGTATTGGTGAAATTCGTTATACTTTACCATTTGATATTGATGGTGCTGTAATTAAAACTGATGATTTTTCAATGCGAGAAACTATTGGCAGTACTGCGAAATTCCCTAAATGGGCATTGGCTTATAAATATCCGCCTGAAGAAAAAGAAACCAAACTTATCGATATTGAAATCAATGTTGGTCGTACTGGTGTACTTACTCCAACTGCAGTATTTGAGCCTGTTTTAGTTGCGGGGTCAACTGTTAGCCGTGCAACGCTTCATAATCAGGATTTTATTACTGAAAAGGGCATAAGAATAGGCGACACAGTTATAATCCGTAAAGCAGGGGACATTATTCCCGAAGTGCTCTCTGTTGTTAAACACGAAGAAAATGCAGTTCCTTATGAAATGCCAAAGTTTTGTCCATCTTGTAATTCACCTGTGCATCGTGAAGATGGTGAAGCAGCAATCCGTTGTGATAATCCCGATTGTCCCGCACAACTTTTGCGAGTGCTTATTCATTTCTGCTCTCGAGATGCTATGGATATTGAGGGACTTGGCGATGCAGTTCTTGAAACTCTTTTAAATAAAGGTTTAATCAGTAAAATTGCAGATATCTATCGCATAGATTATGATAAAATAGCAGAGATTGACGGTATGGGTAACAAATCTGCTGAAAATATGCGAAAAGCTATTGAAAG
Organism: Candidatus Fimenecus sp.; assembly: GCA_045632525.1. Lineage (GTDB taxonomy): Bacteria > Bacillota > Clostridia > Oscillospirales > Acutalibacteraceae > Fimenecus. Next base: position 252 of record JAZQWV010000023.1, on the reverse strand, counting down.
TTCAAAGCAAAACGACTTGTCAAAGCTCCTTTTTGCATTTGGTATTCGTCATATAGGACAAAAGGCTTCAAAATTACTTTCAGAACACTTTTTGACACTTGATAATATTATTTCAGCAACTAAAGAAGAAATCCTTAATATCGAGGGCTTTGGCGAAATAATGGCTGATTCGGTTGTTGAATTTTTCTCACTCTCACAGACAAAGCAAATGATTGAAGAATTAAAATCATTTGGTCTTAATATGGAAAGTCA
>JAZQWV010000022.1:0-5283 GCA_045632525.1 Candidatus Fimenecus sp. | reverse complement strand
AATAAGCCAAAGCTTTGTATGGCTGTTTATCACAGAAGCGAAGATGTTTTCTCTCTCATCAACAAAGTTAAAGAAATGAATTCTGACTATAAAATATATCTTCGTCATCACAAGCATATCTCTTTCTGGGACACAAATATTTATTGCATTTAGGAGTTTAAAATGAACATTAAACTTATTGTTACTGACCTTGACGGTACATTTATGAACAGCAACCACATTACAATTCCACAAGAAAACATTGACACTTTCAAACGTGCTCACGAAATGGGGATTAAGGTTGCCGTTGCAAGTGGACGCACAAAAATTCTTGCCGACAATGTTACAGAGCAACTCCCCTTTTTAGATTATCTCATAACTTCAAACGGTGCTATCACTTATGATTTGCACACAAACCAAGTTGTTTGTTCGACACTTATGTCAAATTCTGAATCTGTTGAGATTTTCAACATTCTCAAGGATTATAATCTTATTTATGAAATCTATTTTGAGGGCAAGTGCTATATGAATGACGAAAGCTATTCTATGTTTGACACAGAGCATGTATCCCCTCGCATTCACGATTTGCTCAAAGATTTCATTAAACCTGTGCCATCTCTTGAAACTTTTATTGATGGCAAGGGTATTGAAAAACTCAATATTCTCTCACTCACAGGTGAAGAAAGACTTGAAATTGAAGAAAAAATAAGCAAAGTTTGTAGTGTTGCTTTTGCATCTTCATTCCCTATTATCAAGGGCAAAAACGGCAACCTTGAAATGACTGATAAAGATGCAACAAAGGGATTTGCAATTAAAGGACTTTGTGATGCATTGGGTATTGATGGCACAAATGTTATGTGCTTTGGTGATGGTGAAAATGACTGCTCAATGCTCGAATTTGCAGACTATTCTTTCGCTATGGCAAATGGTACTGACCTTGTGAAATCCACTGCAAAATATGTAACGGACACTAACGATAATGGTGGAGTTGCAAAGGCTATTAACAAATATGTTTTTGGTGAATAAGATGGATATTAAAAATTTTAAGGGTGCAATTTTTGACCTTGACGGTACGCTTCTCGACTCTATGCACATCTGGCACGATGTTGATGAAGAATTCTTCAGAAGAAGAAATTTAAAGGTTACTCCTGAATATATCGAAGTAATTAAAAATATGCACTTAAGGGCTGCTGCCGTTTATACAAAAGAAAAATATAACATTAAAGAAGACATTGACGAGATTGTGGAAGAATGGCTCGACCTTTGTGCGCAAGGGTATCTTAATAATGTTGATTTAAAGCCAGGTGTTTTCGAATATCTTAAAGCACTTCACGAAAAGGGAGTTAAAATGTCTTTTGCAACTGCAAGTGAGCGAGTTGTTTGCGAGGGTACACTTAAAAAGCACGGCATTTTCGATTTCTTCGACACCTTTGCTTATGTGAGTGAAATAAACATCGGCAAAACTGAGCCTGATATTTATCTTCTTGCAGCAGAAAGAATGGGTGTTGAGCCTCAGGAATGCATTGTTTTTGAAGACATTGTTGAGGGACTTTGCGGTGCTAAAAAGGGCAACTTTACGATTTGTGGTGTTTATGATAAAAGTTCTGCAGATGATACCGATAAAATCAAAAAAGTTGCTGATTATTACATAAAATCATTTGAAGAATTGCTCTAATCATCTTTACAAACACACAAAAAAGTTATATTATATAAATAACAAAATTTGAAAATTTTTAAGAAAGAAGAATGATATATGGAAAAAACAGTTTTAGTTGAAACAAGCGCTAGACACGCTCACATTTCACAAGAACATCTTGAAATCCTTTTCGGTGAAGGCTATGAACTTACAAAGAAAAAGGACCTTTCACAGCCAGGTCAATATGCTTGTGAAGAAAGAATCGCAGTAATCGGCCCTAAAGGTCAGTTCCCAGGCGTTTCAATTCTTGGTCCTGTTAGACCTGCAACACAGGTTGAAATTTCTGCTTCTGATGCTCGTTCAATCGGCGTTGCAGCAGTTGTTAGAGAATCAGGCGACATTGCAAACACACCAGGCTGTAAAATCGTTGGCCCTAAAGGCGAAATTGAAATCGAAAACGGCGTTATCGTTGCAAAGAGACACATTCACATGACTCCAGACGATGCAGAAAAATATGGTCTCCAAGACAAACAGGTTGTTGAAGTTAAGGTAGAATCAGCTGACAGAACAACAACTTTCGGTGATGTTGTAGTTCGTGTACATCCAAACTTTGCACTTGCAATGCACATTGATACTGACGAATCAAACGCTGCACTTTGCGCACCTGGCACAATGGGTGTTATCCTTTAATTTTAAAATAACATAACAAAAGACTTGAAGAAAAACTTCAAGTCTTTTTTCTTTTATTCGGCAACTCTTTTTTTAACATAAAAAATTATAGGCTTTTGTGGTGCTTCTTCTTGCGCCTTTTTTCTTGTTGCGAAATTATAATAACTATATTTCGACATCTGTTTATATGGCAAAACATAGATAACAGGCAAAACTAAAACACACGATAAAACCCAACCCCAGAATGAAATATTATAAAAAGAAAAGTTTGTGCATTTGCCATTCATAATTTCAATGCTTTTTTCGAGAATTTTGAGAGCATCTTTTTCGTCTGTTTCAAAAACCAAGGGATAACACATTGAATATCTTTTTAATGTGACAAAGAGAAAAAATGAGCCAATCATAAAAAGAATAAAAGCAGAAATTATGAGTGTGAGTGCGATGTTTCGACTGAATTCGCCACTTACATAATAGTAATATAAAGTGGCAACAACTGAAACACAAGGTGAAAAATACAAAGCACCCCAAGCAATTGATAGATATAATTTTAAAACATCGGTTGTCAGCAATGTGCAGGTTTTCTTCAAACTTAAATGCTTTATTGACGAAAAAAATGATATATTTCCCTTGCGACTTTTAAGATAATAATAATTATGGCTAAAAATTCTTACTACACTCCACGCACCCAAAGACAAGCACACACTCAAGGTAAATAGTGTCGCACGAAGATAGACAGCATAAGATGATTTAAGATATAAAAAACTTAAATCCATATCTTTTAACATAAAATACAAATAATAATTCAGACCACCTAGCAAAACAATAGTTACATAGGGCAAAACTGATATTAAAAAGCATTTGAAATGGCATTTAACAAGATGCTTTTTCGCATTGAGTTTAATATAAGATGTATTCATAAAAATTGCTCCTTTCTGAATTATTATTGACAACAAAATTTCAAAATAGACTTTGGGGAGTGTAAATTAGGAATTTACGCTCCCCCCAAGGAGGCAAAATTATGTGTGGCATAGTTGGTTTTGTAGGTGAAGAACAGGCTGCTCCTATTCTTTTGGAAGGGTTAAGACGCCTTGAATACCGCGGTTATGACTCTGCGGGCATTGCTATTCGTAACGAAGATGTTACTATTATCAAAGAAAAGGGACGAATCCAAAATCTTCAAAAACTTGTTGATAGTGAGAATCCACAAGGCACAATAGGCATTGGTCACACCCGTTGGGCAACTCATGGTGCACCTGATAAAATAAACGCTCACCCTCACAAATCAATGAACGGTATTGTAACACTTGTGCACAACGGAATTATTGAAAATTATCTCGAACTTAAAGAAGAACTGACTAGCAAAGGATATGAATTCAAGTCACAGACAGATACCGAAGTTGTGGCACAACTTTTTGACTCTCTCTTTCAAGGTGATGCACTCTCAACACTCATTAAAACTTCACAGAAATTAGAGGGCTCTTATGCCGTTGCAATGCTCGTTAAGGGATATGACAACACAGTTTTTGCAATGAAAAAGGATAGCCCAATGATTGTGGGCAAGGGTGAAAAGCAAAACTATCTTGCGTCGGATATTCCTGCAATTCTCCCCTACACTCGCGATTGCTATATCGTGAATGACGGTGAGTTTGTTGAAATCACAAAAGATGAAATAAAAGTTTATGATAAAGACGGTAAACAGAAAGAATGTGAAATCAATACCATAAACCTGAGCATTGATTCTGCCGAAAAAGGTGGATATGATTTCTTTATGGCAAAAGAGATTTTTGAGCAACCAAAAGCCGTTAAAGACACAATATCCCCTTTAATCAAAGATGGCAAAATCTGTTTGCCTTTCGAATTCCCCGAAAACTTTTTAAAAGAATTAAATCGTATTTATATAGTTGCTTGTGGTAGTGCCTATCATGTGGGAATGACTGCAAAATATATTATTGAAGATATGGCACGAATACCTGTAACAGTTGATATTGCAAGTGAATTCAGATACAGAAATCCAATTATCGAAAAAGGTGACCTTTGTATTTTTGTCAGCCAATCAGGTGAAACTGCTGACACTCTTGCATCTTTGCGTGAAGCGAAAAAACGCGGTGCATTCACTTTGTCAATTGTCAATGTATTATTCAGTACAATCGCCCGTGAGAGCGACGGTGTAATCTACACCAACGCAGGCGCAGAAATTGCAGTTGCTACCACAAAGGCATTCTCGGCACAACTTGGCGTTTCTTATGTGCTTTCAGCTTTTCTCGCACAGCAAAAGGGACTTATGAGTGGTGAGCAAATCAAGAGTTTTACTGACGAGATTCTCGCTCTTCCCGAAAAAATTAAAAACTCTTTAGAATGTGACGAAATTACACAGAAACTTTCAAAGAATATCGCAACAAAAGAGCATATCTTCTTCATAGGTCGTGGTATTGATTATCCACTTTGCCTTGAAGGGTCACTTAAACTTAAAGAAATCTCATATATTCATTGTGAAGGTTATGGCGCAGGTGAATTAAAGCACGGCACAATTTCACTTATTGAGCCCGGCACAGTTGTTATGGCCATTGCAACTGACGATTCTCTCTTTGGCAAGATGGTATCAAACATCAAAGAAGTGCACGCTCGTGGGGCTTTCGTAATTGCAGTTGTGAAAGAAGGCACAAAGGGTATCGAAGACATTGCAGACGAAGTAATTTTTATACCAGATACACAAAGATATTTAACACCATCTCTCACAGTTATCCCTTTGCAGTTACTTGCATATCACACAACAGTTGAAAAAGGTTTTGATGTCGACAAACCAAGAAACCTTGCGAAATCAGTCACAGTTGAATAGAACAAATTCGAATTTGTTCTATTCTTTTTATGGTTGTGTAATCTTGTAGGGGAGGGTCTCCGTGCCCTCCCGCAAGTATGCAAAAAAATTACGGGCGAGCACAGGTGCGGGTGTCCGGTGGACACCTCTGCGAAGCAGAAGCACTGACCGAACCGGCAGGTGA
>JAZQWV010000021.1:0-17080 GCA_045632525.1 Candidatus Fimenecus sp. | reverse complement strand
TCTCTTTTGAAGAATAAGGAATAAAGTATGCTCTTGGGGATAATTTGTTAATTTCAGCAATATCAAACTGTCTGAAATTTGCTCTGTTGATTATGTATTTCATAAAAAAGACCTCCGTCTTATATAGATAGTTTAAGTTTAGCATAATAAGTAATGTTTTTCAATGAAAATAAAAGAAAAAAAGGATAATTTCAATGGGATATTGAAATTATCCTTTTTATTGTTATTATGCTTCTTTTGACTTTGCGGTATCTCTTGCGCTGACTTTTTCTTCAGGGTTGATTTCACCTGCTTTGAGCAACGATACCTTGGTGAGAAATGGTCCGATAAGCTCATAAATGAGAACTGCAAAAAGAGTGATGTTTGCAACGATAATTCCTTCTGGACCTAACTCTTCTGCTTTAATTGCCATACCCAATGCAACACCTGCTTGTGGGAAAAGCGTGATACCCAAATATTTAACAATGTTCTTATCACATTTTGTCGCCTTTGCGCTAATTGACGCACCAAAATATTTACCAATGCAACGAGCAAATATATATATCAAACCGATGCATACAATTCCAACATCCTTAAATATAGAAAGTTCAAGCTCGGCACCGCTGATTACGAAGAATAAAATAAGCAGTGGCGCTGTCCAACGGTCAACTCTATCCATAAGCTCTTCTGAGAAACCACAGATATTACAGAAAATTGTACCAAGCATCATTCAAGACAATAATGATGAGAATGCAATATGCACTCCACCAATATCAAATTTGAGCATTGACAATGATACCGTCAAAAACACGAATGTAACAGACATTGCAAGTCGTTTTGACCTTGAATGGAAAAACTTCTCGCAAAATGTGAACAAACATCCCATAATCGCACCAAGCACGAGGGATAAAACAACTTCAAGAAGTGGCTCGATGATAATCGAAATAACATCAACACTGCCAACAATAAGCGCCTTTGCAACACCAAATGAAACCGCAAAAACAACTAAGCCCACAGCATCATCAAGAGCAACTATTGGAAGAAGAAGGCTTGTGAGAGGGCCTTTTGCTTTATATTGTTTTACAACCATAAGGGTTGCAGCAGGTGCGGTTGCAGTTGCAACTGCGCCAAGAGTAATTGCTGCTGGCAACGATAATTTATCAGGGGCTGCAAAATGAACTGCAACCAAAACCACATCCACAACCAAGCAGGTTGCTAAAGCTTGAAAAATGCCGATTACTGTGGCTTGCTTGCCAATCTTTTTAAGCTGCGAAAGTCTGAATTCATTGCCAATTGAAAAAGCAATAAATCCAAGTGCCACATCAGGAATAATATCATAAGCATCAATATTTTCCATACTTGTAAAACCAAATCCGTTAAGACCCAATGCCCCAAGAAAATATGGCCCTACAAGAATACCTGCAACAAGATATGCAGTAACTGCAGGAAGTTTAAATATTTTTGCAACGGGAGATAACATAAGTCCCGCAAAAAGTGCAATGGACAAACAAAGTAAAGTTTACATAATTTCGCCTCTAAATATACATTTTAAAACGTTTAATATTTTAGCACTCGTTATAGTAATGTGCAATAATCAAAATGCCGTTTTAAATGATATTTTTCAATATATTTTTGTTGGAATTGACATTATAAAACTCTTTGTATTATATTGACAGCAAATTATGGATATGTTATTATTATATTGTAAATTGTATTATTTGAGACAAAAAAGGCGGAGAAAATGACTAAATCAACTTTAGAAAGTGCTTTAACCCATCTCAAAAAAACTAAGATATTTAAAGATGCCGACAAAACTCTTTTGACAAATGTTTTAAAAGAGTATGGAAATGCTGTTTCTTATTGTAAAAATGACATTATTCTTTCAGAAGACAACTACTCACCTATTATTTGCATTATTATTAAAGGTGAAGCAAGAGTTTCTAAGGGTGACACTGTTATTTCACATCTCAAAGAGGGTGAAATTTTTGGTGCAGCATTTTTATACAATCAAAATTATCATTTTGAAAACACCATTACCGCACTAACACCACTTAAGATTGTGATTATTGAAAAAAGTGGCATTGACAGGCTTATTCAAAGTGACAGTTCAGTTTCTTTCAATTACATTTCTTATCTTTCTGAAAGAATCGGTTTTCTCAACACAAAAATTGAAGGTTACACTCAATCTTCTGCCGAAGAAAAGTTGTTACTCTTTCTTCAAAAAAATTGTGATAATACAAATGGAAAATGTGAAATATCCGTTTCAATGACAGAGCTTTCTCGTGTTTTGCACATTAGTCGTGCAAGTCTTTATAGAGTAATTGAAGCTCTTGAAAAGCAAGAAAAAATCTGCCGTGACGGTAAAAAAATATATTTAAAAGGATGATTAAAATGAAAAAGGTTATCTCATTACTTCTTGTGTTTGCTATTGTTTTTGCTTTTGCAGCTTGTGGCACTACAAACAATGAAGAAGAAACAACAACAGAAGCCCCTTATCAGAGCATCACAATGAGAGTTGCAGGTCTTGCTGGTCCTACTGGTATTGGTATGGTAAATCTTATGAAGAGTCAAGACGACAAAACGGCAAAAAATGACTATCAATTCTCAGTTGTTAGTGACCCTACTGAAATTGTTTCAGGTTTAACAAACAATTCTTATGATATTGCTGCTTGCCCTATCAACCTTGCGGCAACACTTTACAACAAGCTTGAGGGCAACATTCAAGTGCTTTCAGTTAACACAAAAGGCGTACTTTATATTCTTGAAAACGGCAACACAATCAACTCACTTTCTGACCTTGCAGGCAAAAAGCTTTATGCGACTGGACAGGGCTCAACCCCTGAATATATTCTCAACTATCTTCTTGAGAAAAGTGGCATTGCAGACAAGGTTGAAGTTGAATATGTTACATCACACGACGAATTAGCAACTCTTGCTGCAAGTGGCAAGGCTACAATTTCAATGTTACCTGAGCCAAAGGTTACTGCTGCTCTTTCAAAAAATGCAGACCTTAGAATTGCACTTAATCTCACTGAAGAATTCGAAAAAATCAGCGGCAAAACACTTATTCAGGGTGTTGTTATTGCTAAAAAGGATTTTGTAGAGAAAAATCCAGAAGCAGTTAAAATGTTTTTAAAAGAATATGAAGCATCAATCAATGCTGCTAACAATGATATTGACGCAACATCTGCACTTTGCGAGCAATACGGTATTATTCCAAAGGCAGCAGTTGCTAAAAAGGCTATTCCAAATTGTAATATAGCCTTCATTGACGGTGTAGATATGAAAGCATCAGTTCTTGCAAATTTTCAGATTTTCTTTGATGCTGACCCCAAATCTATTGGAGGAAAGTTGCCAAGTGATGACTTCTATTTCGGAGCATAAGGTAACAATTAAAAAGCTTATAAAAATAGCCCTGACCGTTATTTTCTGGTTAGGGCTATGGCTCATTGTGTATAAGCTTGTGGGGCTTGATGTTTTGATTGCCTCCCCTTTGGATGTTGCAAAAAGGTTGCTTGAATTTTTGCCGAGTGGTGAATTTTGGCTAACTATTTTCAACTCATTCAAGGGTATTTCGATAGGCTATATAATCGGTGTTATAATCGGTAACATTTTCGGTATTATTACTGCATTTTCAAGCACATTAAACACACTTTTCAAGCCGTTTTTAACTGCAGTAAAGACTACGCCCGTTGTGTCTTTTATTATTCTTGCACTTATCTGGCTTGATAAAGTGAGTGTACCGATTTTTATTACAATGCTTATGGTTATGCCTGTTGTATGGGCTAATGTTACAAGTTCAATTTTAAATACTGACAAATCGCTTATTGAAATGGCTAATGCATATAATTTCGGTTTTGCCAAGAAACTAAAACTTATATTTTTGCCATCTGCTGTGCCATCTTTTGTATCGGCTTGCAAGGTTTCTGTCGGTATGGCTTGGAAAGCAGGAATTGCAGCAGAGGTGCTTTGCACCCCACAGAACTCTATTGGTATAAATCTTCGAAACTCACAAGTTTATATTGAAACTGTTGACCTTTTTGCGTGGACAATTGTAATAATCATTTTAAGTCTTTTACTTGAAAAATTGCTTGTTGCAATTCTTGATTTATGCTTTAAGAAGATTATGTCAAAGGGAGGTTATTTCATTGAAAATACAGATAAATAATCTCACTAAAAAATATGGTGACAAAGTAGTTTTTGAAAACTACACAAATACTTTTGAGTTTAATGGCATTCTCATTATTAAAGGTGCTTCGGGACTTGGCAAGACAACTCTTATGAGATTAATTGCAGGGCTCGAAAAAGCGAACAAAGGCGAAATAATAAAGAATGTAAAATCAATATCTTTTATGTTTCAGGAAGACAGGCTTATCCCCTTTGTTTCGGTGTTAAAAAACTTAACTGCAGTTTGTAGTGAAGATAAAGCACTTAAATACTTAAAACTTATGGGGCTTGAAAGTGAAAAGGATAACTCACCCCTTTCACTTAGTGGTGGAATGAGAAGACGAGTATCGCTTGCACGCGCATTATGTTTTCAGAGCGATTTAGTTGTTCTTGACGAGCCATTCAAGGGACTTGACGAAGAACTAAAATCCACTATTTGCGAGATAATCAAAGAAGAAAGTAAAAGCAGAGATTTTATAATTATCAGCCATGATAGTGAAGATGCAAAATTATTAAATGCAAAAATAGTTGAATTGTAAAACAAAAGACACCCGCTGGGTGTCTTTTGTTATTATTTTAATTTAATATTGCTTCAATATTTTTTCTTGCATAATCAATTATTTGTTGATGCAAGTTGTCATATTCATAAAACTTATCATCAAAACTATCAAAATCAAATCTTTCAGTTTGTGCTTGATACTCTTCAATATCATTTGAAATAAATGATGTTAAATTATTAACATCAATTTTGTTATCAGAAATAAAATTATCATATAGTTTTCTCAAGTCAGTTGCACCAATTTCATTAAGTGCTTCACTTACATATGGTGCACATTCACGACTTGAATTCACAAAGAACTGGCATAAGCCACCATTATTAACTTCCATTTCAAATTCAATGAGAGAATAAAGCAATTTTTGTTCTTTTGCAATTCTTGATTCATTAATATCAAAAACTGCATCTTCGCATACACAATTAATTGCATCAAAGAATTGTTCGTCATCAAGGTTTAAAATTTGCTCTTTACCCATAGTTCTAATTTTCTTTGCCTTTTTCATATTTTTCATATTATATAAAATTGTTCCTAATATGCCCATAATAATTCCCCTATTTCGTTTTTGTAATAAATTAATTATACAGTAAACTCCAAAACAAGTAAAGCAAAATGCAAAATTATAGAAAAACAATGCAAAATTGCAGAAATAACGACAGCAAAGTAGAATATGACCGGACTTGACAGTCTGCTACGGCTACGCCTTGCATACTGCTCGCTTGGCGACCCAAATTCTCACGAATTTCGGTACCCGCCAACCGTCTTGTGCTAAAAACAATCCACCGGATTGTTTTCTTAACGCACAAACCCAAGGGTTCAAGTCCGATTACAAGAAAAGAAAAAAGAAGAGTCCACTGAAGTGAACTCTTCTTTTTTGGTGCTGGTGACCGGACTTGAACCGGTACGGTATTGCTACCGAGGGATTTTAAGTCCCTTGCGTCTGCCGATTTCGCCACACCAGCATACTGTCTTGACAGCCTTTATATTATATATTAGTTAATCTCAATTGTCAAGAATAATATTAAATTTCGTCTAAATGAACAATTATTTCTCTTTCTTTTCTAATTGACCTGATTTTAATGATTTGATATAATAAATATGTATGAAATTTAATACTTATTTCACTTTTCAAAAGGAGATTTTATTATGGCTAAAAACAGACTTATTGGCGATTATCCTGTAATTGGTATTCGTCCTACAATCGACGGCAGACGCGGTGTTCTTGGTGTTCGCGAATCACTCGAAGTTCAAACAATGAACATGGCAAAGCGTGCTGCTAAACTTTTTACTGATAACCTTAAATATTCAAATGGTGAACCTGTAAAAGTTGTTATCGCTGACACTACTATCGGTCGTGTTGCAGAAGCTGCTGCTTGTGCTGACAAATTCCGTAAAGAAGGCGTTGACATTACTGTTACTGTTACACCTTGCTGGTGCTATGGTGCTGAAACTATGGATATGGACCCTCACACAATCAAGGCAGTTTGGGGCTTTAATGGTACAGAGCGTCCTGGTGCTGTTTACCTTGCATCTGTTCTTGCTACTCATGCACAGAAAGGTCTTCCTGCATTCGGCATTTATGGTCACGATGTTCAAGACCTTGATGATGAAACAATCCCTGCTGATGTAGAAGAAAAACTTCTTCGTTTCGGTCGTGCTGCTGTGGCTGCTGCTACAATGCGAGGCAAGTCATATCTTCAGATTGGTTCAATTTGTATGGGTATCGGTGGTTCAATCATTGACTGTGACTTTATTGAAGATTATCTTGGTATGCGTGTTGAATCAGTTGATGAGGTTGAAATTATCCGTCGAATGACAGAAGAAATCTATGATAAAGATGAATATGAAAAGGCACTTGCTTGGGCAAAAGCAAACTGCATTGAAGGCTTTGACAAGAACCCTGAAAATCTTCAGAAAACTCGTGAAGAAAAAGATGCAGACTGGGAATTTGTTGTTAAGATGATGGTTATCATCAAAGACCTTATGAATGGTAACGACAATCTTCCAAAGGGTTGCGAAGAAGAAATGGTTGGTCACAATGCTATTGCAGCAGGTTTCCAAGGTCAAAGACAATGGACAGACTTCTATCCTAACTGTGACTTCCCTGAATCAATGCTCAACACATCATTCGACTGGAATGGCGCAAGAGAACCATATATTCTTGCTACTGAAAACGATGTACTTAACGGTCTTGGAATGCTCTTCATGAAGCTTCTTACAAACCGTGCACAGATGTTTGCTGATGTTCGTACATACTGGAGTGGTGACGCGGTTAAGAGAGTTACAGGTTATGACATTGAAGGCAAAGCAAAAGACAGCGACGGTATTATTCACCTTATAAACTCAGGTGCTTGCTGTCTTGATGCTAACGGTGCTGCTAAAGACGAAAACGGTAATGCGGTAATCAAACCTTGGTATGAAGTTACAGAAGATGACCAGAAAGCAATTATGGAAAATGCAACTTGGAACTATGCTGACCTTGGTTATTTCCGTGGCGGCGGATATTCTTCAAGATTTGAAACAAGAGCAGAAATGCCTGCAACTATGATTAGACTTAACCTTGTTAAAGGTCTTGGCCCTGTTCTTCAGATTGCTGAAGGTTGGACAGTTGAACTCCCTGAAGATGTTTCTGATACACTTTGGAAGAGAACTGACTACACATGGCCTTGCACCTGGTTTGCTCCAAGAACAACTGGCGAAGGCGCATTCAAGACTGCTTATGATGTTATGAACAACTGGGGTGCTAACCACGGTGCTATTTCTTATGGTCACATTGGTGCAGACCTTATCACACTTTGCTCAATACTTCGTATTCCTGTTTGCATGCACAATGTTCCTGAAGACAAGATTTTCCGTCCTGCAGCATGGAACGCATTCGGCATGGACAAAGAAAGTGCAGATTACAGAGCTTGCCAGAATTTTGGTCCACTTTTTAAGAAATAAGAGGTAAAATATAATGGAAAATTTATCATATATGGAAATTCGTGAACAAGTTTGTGATGTATGTCATAAAATGTGGCAACTCGGTTGGGTTGCCGCAAATGACGGTAATGTTTCAGTAAAATTACCTGATGGCAACTTTATGGCTACACCAACAGGTATCAGCAAAAGTTTCATTACACCTGAAAAACTTGTTATTATCAACGCTGACGGTGAAGTGCTTGAAGGTGCTCCTTACAAGCCATCAAGCGAAATCAAAATGCATCTTCGTTGCTACAAAGAACGCGAAGATGTTGGTGCGGTTGTTCACGCTCACCCACCAACAGCAACAGGCTATGCAGTTGCAGGAAAGAGCCTTGACGAATATTCAATGATTGAAACTGTTATTGCTATCGGTTCAATTCCACTTACACCTTATGGCACACCAAGTACAAACGAAGTGCCTGAGGCTATTGCACCTTATCTTAAAGAGCATGATGTTATGCTTTTACAAAATCACGGTGCTCTCACAGTTGGTTGCGACCTTATTACAGCATATTACAGAATGGAAACTCTCGAATTGTTTGCTAAAATTTCACTTACTGCTCACCTTCTTGGTGGTGCTCAAGAAATTTCAAAGCCAAACATTGACAAGCTCTTATATTTAAGAGAAAACTACTATGGTGTTACTGGTAAACACCCTGGTTATAAACATTACAATAAGGAAGATTAATTATGCTTAAAAATATTCCAAAAATTCTTTCTCCTGAATTACTTAAAGTGCTTTGTGAAATGGGTCACAGCGACAGAATTGTTATTGCTGATGCTAACTTCCCTGCTGAAAGTATGGGTAAAGATGCAATTGTAATCAGAGCTGACGGACATTCTGCTACTGATTTGCTTGATGCAATTCTCACCGTTTTTCCACTTGATACTTATGTGGAAAATCCTGTATCACTCATGCAGGTTATGGCTGGTGACAATGTGGAAACTCCTATTTGGGACGAATACAAGGCAATTGTTAAAAAGCATGACAACAGAGGTGCCGATGCATTTGGTGAAATCGAGCGCTTTGCATTCTATGAAGAGGCTAAAAAGTGCTATGCAATTATTGCTACAGGCGAAAGTGCACTTTATGCTAATCTTATTCTTCAAAAAGGTGTTATCTAATGAAATATTGTTTAGCTATTGATATGGGTGCTTCAAGTGGTCGCCATATTCTTGGTTACATAGAAGATGGCAAGTTAAAACTTGAAGAAATCTACAGATTTGAAAACGGCATAGTTGATATTGACGGTACACTTTGTTGGGACACAAATGCACTTTTTAATGAAATTAAAAATGGTCTTAAAGAGTGCAAAAAGCGTGGTATAATCCCCGAAACTGTTGCAATTGACACTTGGGGCGTTGACTATGTGCTTCTTGACAAAGATAAGAAAGAAATTATGCCAACAGTTGCTTATCGTGATTCACGCACACTTGGTATTCCCGAAGAAATCGACCAGATTATTCCAAGAAAAGAGTTATATGAGCGCACAGGCATTCAGGCTACAAGCTACAACTCAATCTATCAGTTGTATTGCGATAAAAAGAGCGGAAAACTTGATAATGCAGAGTATTTTCTTATGATGCCTGAATATTTCTCATTCAAACTCACAGGTGAAATCAAAAACGAGTATACACTCTCGACAACAGGTGGACTTGTTAATGTAAACACCTATGAGAGAGATGCAGAAATTCTCGAAAAATTGGGTATTCCAAAAAGAATTTTTTCTCCCCTTTCATTGCCTGGTACTGTTGTTGGAAATTTGAGTGATGAGATTAAAGAAGAAGTTGGGTTTGACACAACTGTTATTCTTTGTGCATCACATGACACAGCATCTGCTGTAGCATCTTGCTCAGTTGGAGATAATGGTGTTTATATTTCGTCAGGCACTTGGAGTTTGATTGGTACAGAGAATTCCCACCCTGTTACTTGTGAAAAAGCAATGAATTCAGGCTTTACAAACGAGGGTGGCGTCGAGCATCGTTATCGTTTTCTTGAGAATATTATGGGTATGTGGCTTTTACAGAATATCCGTAAAAATCTCGATAAGAAATACACTTATGATGAAATGATGCAGATGGCTATGGCAAGTGATTTCACTGAATACATAAATCCAAATGCTCCTGACTTTTTAGCACCTGATAATATGATTGAAGCAATCAGAAATTATTTAGGTCAACCTCAATTACCTATTGGTGATGTATTAAATTCTGTATATCATTCACTTGCAAAAACTTATAACGAGGCTGTTAAGGTTATTGAAGAAATCAGTAACAAGCAGATTGATATTATAAACATTGTCGGTGGTGGATGCAAAGACACATATCTTAATTCACTTACTGAAAAATACACAGGCAAAAAGGTTATTGCAGGTCCTGTTGAAGCAACTGCAGCGGGTAATCTTATGGTACAATTAATGTATCTTGATAGTGAACTTGACCTTGCTTCTGCAAGAGAGTTAATAAAGAATTCATTTAGTAAAAATTAGTTAAAATGGTCAACAGGTTCATTTAGACTTGTTGACTTTTTTAACAATCCATTATATAATTTATTCAGATTTGAGACAAGGGTGGAGTCTGTCATAGAATCAGGTGAGAAACTTGTATTCTATTTGTTTCAAATTTTTAGGTTTTACCTATACAAAGGACAGATTCTTTTTTGAATCTGTCCTTTTTTTCCACCTACTATTATTTTTTAGGAGGAACTTTTTTATGAGTCCAATTACAATTACGGCTCTGGTTATTTTTGCAATTACATATATTCTTATGCTTGCATTGCAGAAAATCAGACCGTACATCACAGTTACATCTGCAATAATCTTTGTTGCTCTTGGTATTATTGCAACGGTTAGTCCCAACCTTTTCGGCGAAGGATTTTTCGCAGTTGGTGACAGCACCTTTACTTATGGCATCAAAGATGCATTAGGCGAAATTGACTGGAATGTAATTATGATGATTGCAGGTACAATGGGTACTGTTTATCTTTTCATTGAGTCAAAGATGCCACAACTTATGTCTGACATTCTTATTTCAAAAATGCCAAATGTAAAGTGGACAGTTGTTGCTCTTTCACTTTTTGCAGGTATTGTTTCAGCATTTGTTGATAATGTTGCAACTGTTCTTATGATTGCCCCTGTTGCTCTTGCATTCTGTAAAAAAATCAACATCTCTCCAGTTCCATCAATTATTTGTATTGCAGTTTCTTCAAATCTTCAGGGCGCTGCAACACTTGTTGGTGACACAACATCAATTCTTCTTGCGAAAGCTGCAAATCTTGACTTCTCTGACTTTTTCGTTCACGATGGTCATGTTGGTATGTTCTGGGTTGTTCAAGCCGGTGCTATTGTCAGTGCTTTGATTATTCTCTTTATGTTCCGTAAAGAAAAGGATAAAATTGAATTTAACTCTCGAACAATAGTTGAAGATAAGTTCCCTACATTCTTGCTTGTTGGCACAGTTGTTGCTCTTATTGCTGTTTCATTTATTCCTTATAAAGACAATGCAGCAGAAGGTCAATTTTATAAACCAGATATTACAAATGGTATTATTTGTATCACCTTCTTCTTGGTTGGACTTATCCGCGAAATCTTTGTTAAGAAAAACAAAGATGTGCTCAAAGCATCGCTTAAAGAAATTGACTGGTTTACAATTGTTCTTCTTTCAGGACTTTTTGTTATAATTGGTGGTATTAAAAGTGCAGGTGTTATTGATATTATAGGCTCTGCGATTGCAAGTATCGGTGCTGGCTCACCTTTCTTGATTTTCACAATTATTGTTTGGATGTCAGTTCTTCTTTCTGCATTCATTGATAATATTCCATACACAGCAACTATGCTCTCAATCGTCCCTGTTATTGCAAGTGAAATCGGTATGAACCCAATTCTTCTTTATTATGGTCTTCTTTGTGGTGCTACACTTGGTGGTAATCTTACACCAATTGGTGCTTCTGCTAACATTGCAGGTATTGGTATTCTCCGTAAAGAAGGATATGAAGTTAAGAGTACAACCTTTATGAAATATGGCGTTCCATTCACAATGGCAGCAGTTATTACGGGTTATCTCCTTCTCTGGGTCATCTGGGGTTAACATTCACATGAAAATATCGGCAGTAAGTACAACACTTACTGCCTTTTTTTAATCACTTTGACGAAAAAATTGTTTTTCGATTTCTTCGCTTTATTTTATGGATATTTTATAGTATAATTTTTTTATAGGTTTTGAAAGGGATGAAGAAATGAACAAAACTGAAGTTATAGAAAAAGTAAAAGGTGTCCCATCTTTCGTTAAAAAGAATTGGAGCACTCCTAACGAAGGTGAATATTTAACACTTAAAGAAATGTTGGCCTATACTCTTGCACAGGGTGGCACTTATGTTTTCGGTTGCGTTGCAATGTATATTACATTTTCTGCAAGCTATTTCTGTGGTGCAGTTATGGGTATTGCTGCCATTGACTTTTCAATTATCAACATTATAAGTACAGTCCTTGGATATGCGCTTATGTTTATGAATCCTATTAATGTGTTGATTTATGAAAACCATGGTAGGCTTGAAAAGAAAACAAAGATTTTTGCTCATCTTTCTTATGGTGGTAAACTTTTAATTGGTATTTGTTGTTATTTCTTACCTCAAGGAATGTTTGAATCAATTATCAACGGACTTCCACAGTTAGTTGGTAATATGCTTGTTGCAGGTGCTATTTGGGACTATTTCCATTGGTTTGTCCGTAGAAAATTCTGTGCAAAATACGGAAGATTTAAGCCATTTGTTCTTATTTGTGCTATTCCATGCACATTTATGGTTTCTGCAATCCCCTATCTTCCTGTGCAGAATATGACTTACACAAATAAGCTTATTATTCTTCACTTTGCATTTACTTTAATGTCATATTTCTACAACAACTATATAGGAATGAACTCTCTTGTTACATTTATGACACCTAATTCTCAAGAAAGACAGAAGCTTCATTCAATTGCACCTATCCTTTCAGGTCTTTTCTCATCAATTGTTGCGGCAATCTGGCCTATGCTTATTGCGTCAACTGGTGGTTACTTGAATCTTAAGACATACAAGGTATTTATTCCAATTTTCACAGCTATTGGTGCTGCAATGTCTTTACTTGCTGTTTTCTGTAAAGAAAGAATTATTGAGCCACCAATGGAAAAACGTGCAAAAGTTACTTTCTTCAAGGGTGCTAAAAATGTTCTTAAAAACAAATATTTCTGGATTACAAAAGTTTCAAATGTAATCGGACAATGGCACGGCCTTGTTGGTAATCTTCTCGGTTGGTGGTTTGTTTATTCACTTCGTATGGAATGGTTCTCAGGTATTGCCGGTAACCTTGTTGCTATCGGTATGACATTTGGCAATATTCTTTGCCCCATCCTTACAAAACGATTCCAAAAGAGAAATATTCTTATAAGTTTCCGTGGCATTACAATTCTCACAGTACTTATGATTGCTCTTGCAGTTAAGATGGAAAACATTGTAATTTTCTTGGTTGCACTCTTCCTTAAAAATGCTATTGCGCCTGTTATGGATGGTGTTAATGTTGGTCTTAACGCAGATATTCTTACATATCACCAATGGAAATATGGTGAGCGTGCCGACTCAATGTCAGGCGTATTTGATTGGTTCTTAAATCCTGTGAATGTTGCTATCGGTTATCTCATGCCTTGGTTCCTTTCAATGACAGGCTTTACATCTGACTGGGATGTACTCTTTGATACACAAATCTTAAATAACGTATTTAACCTCTACACTTGGGGTTCAGTAATAGGACTTGTACTTTTGACAGTTCCGTTCATTTTCTACGACTTAACTCGTGAAAAGCACGATATGTGTGTAAGAGAATTACAAGAACGTGTTCGCGCTATTGAAAATGAAGACAAAGCAGAAAGCGAGGCGATTTAATATGAAGAAAAAAATTATTAGTATTTTCGCGCTTATTCTTTGTATCTGCATTGCTTTTTCAGGTTGCAGTTCTGTTTCTACTCTTTTAAGTGGTAGTAATGAAAGTATTAAATTTAAAATTGAAGATGGTGAAGCAATAGTCACCGGTGTACCAAACAAATCAACTGTAACTAAAATAATTATTCCTGATGAATATGAGGGTGTTCCTGTTACGAAAATCGCTGATTTTGCTGCTCAAAATCTTGAATATGTTAACGAATTTATAATCGGCAAAAATGTTAAAGAAATCGGTACATGGGCACTTGAAAACAATCAACATATTGCAGAATATACAGTTGATGAAAACAACCAGCATTTCTGTTCAGTTGATGGTGTAATCTATACAAAGGATATGAAGACAGTTATTTTCTTCCCCCCTGCTAAAGACGGCGATTATAAAGTTTTAGACACAGTTGAAACTATTCGCACAAAGGCATTCTACAAATGCACAAAGATTACATCAATCACTTTGCCACAAACCGTGAAAGAAATTCAAGAAAAAGCATTCTTCCGTTGTGAAGCAATGGAAACAATCAATCTTCCAAACACTCTCACATTCATTGGCAAAGATGCTTTTACATATTGCTATGGACTCACAGAAATCAATATTCCTTCAAGTATTAAGCAGATTGATGAATATGCATTCTATAACTGCACAAACCTTTTAACCGTTAATGTGGATGCAAAAGAAAGTGATTTGACACTTGGTGAAAAATGGTTCCCAACAAACAATGGTCTTGACATTAAAGAACTCAAAATCAACTGGGCAAAATAAAAAGAATTAAAGAGCAGCCTTGACTGCTCTTTTTTATACTTTTTCTCTTGAAAACTTGTGTAAATTATTGTAAAATTAAGTGGTAAAATTACATAAAGGAGATTGGATATGGATTTTTCAATTTTTGACTCATTTGACATGAGCGTATTCACATTCTTTGGTGAGCAGATTCAAAGTGCTGCAATGAATATTGTTGCAGAGTTCATCACATTCTTTGGTGGTTCTGAATTTGTGACCCCTATGGCAGTTATTGGTGCTCTTTTGATTCCATTTAAAAAGACACGCAAATTTGGTATGGCAGTGCTTTTTGCAGTGCTTGTTGGTACACTTCTTACAAACCTTGTTATGAAGCCACTTTTCGCAAGACCAAGACCTTATGTTTATTATGCAGAAAACCCACTCTTCATGAGTTGGTATGAATTTGCTGGTGCTCATGTTGAAAGTGACAAGTCATTCCCATCAGGACACACTACTGCTGCATTTGAATTAGGCATCGCGATGTTCTTGGTACTTAACAAGAAATACAGTTGGGTTTTCCCTGTTATGTCTGTTCTTGTTGGTCTTTCAAGAATCTACCTTATGGTACACTATGTAACAGATGTTCTCGGCGGTGTTGTTGTTGGTACATTCGCAGGCATCACGGGCTTTGTTATTATGAATGCTATCATGAAAAAGACCGCAAATACAAAATTTGCAGAATTTGACTTAGCAGAAAAATTCAAGAAGAAAAAAGCATAAATACTTATAAAATCACTCACCCGTGTCAAAACTTTACACGGGTGATTTTTTATGCATAACAGAGTCGCAATTTCTTTTTTCTCATTGATGGTTATTTTTGGAATTCTTATTTTAAATATCTTTTTTACAGTAATTGATTTGGATATAGCCGAAACTGCTCAAACAGCAAACAAAAAGAGTGTCACCCTTGACACATCGCGAGGAATGATTTATGACGCTAACGGGCAAAAACTTGTTAATTCGCAGAACTATAACATTACCGTTTGTTTGCCTTTAAGTGAAAATACAGAAAAGGTATTCCCCTATCTTTCAAGTGACGAAAAAAACGAATTTTATGATAATATGTCAAAAGGTAAAGTGAATATCTTATCCATAAATCAAAACTTTAATGACGACACAATTAAAACTGTGACACTTTCAAAAAGATATGCTGATAATCAAACCTGTGTGCATATTATCGGTCATCTTGACAGCGAAAACTCTGGTGCAATGGGACTTGAAAAGGCATACAACAGTTATCTGTCGCAAAATTCAGGCACAATGAATGCTCGTTGGAGTGTAAATGCATTGGGACATATTATTCACGGTGAAAAGTTAAAGTTTGCAAGTGAAAATTATCTGTCACCTGCCGGTATTCAACTAACTATTGATTTGAATTTTCAAAAAATTGCAGAATCAGTTTTAGTAGAAAACAATGTAACAAAAGGTGCTGTGGTTATTATAAATTCTGATACTACAGAAATTCTTGCAAGTGCTTCTGTGCCAACATTTAACCCAAACAAGCTTGAATTATCAATAGATGATATAAACGAGCCTTTTGTTAATCGTGCGACTTCTGCTTATAGTGTAGGGTCAGTTTTTAAGCCTATTATTGCTTCAGTTGCCATTGAAAATAATATTGACCTGACCTACAACTGTGTCGGTTGTATAACTATTGGTGGCAGAAAATTTTCTTGTAATAATGGTGTTGCTCACGGACTTGTAAACATGGAAACTGCGACAGCAAAGTCTTGCAATTCATATTTTATAGCATTAGGGCAAAAAATTGGTGCAGAGAGAATAATTTCACTTTGTGAAAATTTAGGGTTTAATCAAGCAACGGAAATTGCTGATAACTATTCAATTCAAGCGGGATTCTTGCCAAGTATTCAGGATATTTCTTCACCACAAGACCTTGCTAATTTATCATTCGGGCAAGGAAAACTGCTTATTAGTCCTATTCAGATGGCTTGTGTTTATTCTGTATTTGCAAACGGCGGATATTACAGAGAGCCCACGCTAATGAAAGCCATTATAGATAAAGACGGAAACGCCATTCAAAAGGTGCAATTACCAGACAAATGTCAGGTTTTAAATAACAGCACAGTAAAAAGCATAGATAAATATTTAAAAGGTGTTTTGGAAATTGGAAGTGGTTACAGAGCACATTCGGACCTTGTTATAGGTCACGGAAAAACCGCAACCGCTCAAAGTGGTTGGTTTGACGATGGTCGTGAAATTATGCACACTTGGTTTTGCGGATATTTTGATTATAATGACACAACTTATACAATTGTGATATTTAAAGAAGATGGTAAAACAGGTGCAGAAGACTGCGCACCAATATTCAAGCATATAGCAGAAAGAATTGTTGAAATTAAACAGCAATAACAATCAAAAAAATTAGAATATCTATTGACTTTTTCAAGCATAAAATATATAATAATTTATGCTCGTTAAGGACCACTAGCTCAGTTGGTTAGAGCATCCGGCTCATAACCGGACGGTCATAGGTTCGAGTCCTATGTGGTCCACCAAGAAAA
Source organism: Candidatus Fimenecus sp. (assembly GCA_045632525.1). Lineage (GTDB taxonomy): Bacteria > Bacillota > Clostridia > Oscillospirales > Acutalibacteraceae > Fimenecus. Next base: position 151 of record JAZQWV010000021.1, on the reverse strand, counting down.
GCACTTAACTTTTTGTTAGGTGCTTTTTATTTTTATTATTTAATTATGGGACTCGAACCTGTGAAGGTCTGAGCGTAAAGAAAACGATTCAGTGAATCGTTTTTAGCGAAGAGCACAATGCGAATCCCTCATTCGCATTGTGAGTCTATAA
>JAZQWV010000020.1:0-27193 GCA_045632525.1 Candidatus Fimenecus sp. | reverse complement strand
GGTGACCACGGTGCAGTTATCGGTATGAATGGAAAAACAGAGGAAACACGACAGTTTTATATGGACCATATTGCTTTGATAGATGGTTTGCCAAGAATAAAATAGAAAAAAACTCCACTGGTTCGAGTGAACAAGTGGAGTAATTTTTATTTATTTTTCAATAAATTTTCCATAATGCTTAGGCTCAAGGATTTTTGGTGCGCATGCCATTACTTTGTTGAAAACCTTAAGAATTGCTTTGTTTGGAATCATCTGCTCAAAGAATCCTGTCAGGTTATTAAGAATTTCGGCACCTGATGGTGAGCTCGACGGAATCATAATAACCTTGTCTTTTGGTTTGAATTCAAAAATAAGATTTCTCTTAGCGACAGTCTGAATAGGTCTTATTGTAACAAGAAGACTTTCATCATCAAGCCACATTGCATTTGCACAAACTGTAAAATCAATATTGCCAAGAGTGATCTTTGAATAACGGTATCTTCCATCAAGACCTAATATGATTGTGTTTGTTTCAAGCCCTTCCGACCATTTCATTCGACATTCTTTTTCGTCAAAATCAAATTTGACCATATCGATATTACCGGGCTTGTCCGTAAGCATATATGTAACTGCCATTGGAAGAACACTTAACTGAAATCCTGTAAGGTTGAGCAGAAGCTTCTTTCTGAATTTAATATATCTGTCTTTGATAGCGTCCTCTGTTGCGGGACGGTCACTTGGATATAACGGCTCAACGCAAGTGTTTTTAATGTTTTCACTTTCATTATTTGTTTCTTCAAACGCTTTTGGGAAATAGTTGAAAAGATGTTCAAGACAGCCTGTTTCATCAGTGACGGCAGATGTAAGAACAACAGTTGCATCATATTTTGGAATACCGATACCAAATTGAGAGAACATACCATCCGCACGGAATGAGTCTTCGTCAATACTGTTTTTCCAGAAGCAATATCCATATCCATAGGATGCGTCTGTGCCGGGTCTGTTATATTCGTTGTCAATTTGCTTCTTAGTTGCTTGGGTTGTCCATTCTTCAGGGATGACCTGAATGCCGTTATAAACACCTTTTTGCTGGTAACAGAGAGCAAGTTTTGCAATATCTTCCGTTTTAAGATAAAGTCCCCATCCGCCTGCTTCAACACCATTACGGTCAGTTTCCCAGAAAGGAAAATCTATATCAAGAGGCTTAAAAAGACGAGGCTCAAGATATTCTCTCATACTCAATCCTGTTACGCGATTGATAATAGCTGAGAGTATAAAAATATTTTCATTAATATAAAGGAACTTTTCACCCGGCTCAAAAACCCAAGGTGAATTTATGAAGTCCTTAATCCAGTCAACCTTGCTTTTGTCAGAAAGAAAGCTTGGTTGTTTACCAGAGGACATTCTCAGAAGATTATGTACAGTAAGCTTTTCAAAACGAGGATCTGATTTTTTTGGCGGATAATCAGGAAAAATGTCCACAACTTTTGTATCAAGAGAAATGAGACCTTCGTTAATGGCAAAGCCAATAGCAGTTGAAGTGAATGATTTGCTTACAGAATAAACAGCCTGAGGAGTATCTTTGTTGTATGGCTCATTATACCACTCAACAGCAACTTTGCCATGACGTATGACCATCAGACTATGAAATTCATAACCTTTTTTTGCACCATCTTCTAAAAAAGATTTAACAACTTTTGCAGAAACACCAACTTCTTCTGGTGATTTTGCTCTTGGAATGTCATTTCTCTCTGACATTACAAATCCCCCTTATTTTTCACCCTTTTTAAACACCAAAAATTTGCTTATCACATAATTCCCCACTGTGACTAACACCATAGCAATTATTTTTGATATATTATAATTCACACTAAGAATAGTTGAAAGCAACCACATTGTACCCATATCCAAAAGAAGAGTAAGCAATCTTGACGAAACAAATGCTATAAATTCTTTAACTATCTTAGGGCTTTTGCTTTCAAAAACAAACAATCTGTTGGCAACATAGGAAAAGAGCACAGCACCAATCCACGAGACAACGTTTGCGACTTGCAATTGAAATGCGTCGTTGCCATCCAGAAAAGTCCATGTGCTACCATAAAAGATAGCCATACTTACAACGGTGGTCAGACCACCAACAATAATGTAATTTATAAGTTCTTTATACTTTTTATACAAATTAATGATTGTTTTCAATGTCAAAATCCTTTTCTGATGACTTCTTTTTTGCTTTAAGCACCTTTTTTTCAATATATACAGGACGATTTTTACCTTGAATGTAAGTGCGTGCAAGATATTCTCCGACAACACCCAAAAGGAGAAGCTGTAAACCACCAAGGAAGAGGATTAAAACAACTATTGTAGCATAACCTGGTACATCCACCCCAAAGAAAAGCTTTTGGATAATAACAACAAACATATAAAGTATTGATGCCATAAAAGTGAGGACTCCCAACCCTGTAGAAACCTTTAATGGTAAAGTGGTGAAAGCAATAATACCATCAATTGCATATTTGAAAAACTTGAAAAAAGACCATTTTGATTTTCCGGAGTGACGCTCTTCCGCCTTGTATGGCATATAAAATGTATCAAAACCAATCCAGGAGAAAATGCCCTTTGAAAAACGATAATATTCAGGTAATGAAATAATAGCTTCAGCAACTCTTTTTCTGAAGGTTCTGAAATCACTGGCACCCTGATAAAAATCTGTTTCACTTGTCAGGTTGATACATTTGTAGAACATTTTTTTGAAAAAGGACATTACTTTTCCTTCGATTCTTTCAGCCTGATAAGCGGCAACCATATCACAATCTTCATTTTCAAGAAGATGATTAACCATATCCACAACAAATTCCGGACGCTGTTGCAAATCAGCATCGATAATTGTTACAAAATCCCCTTGAGCATGGCGAAGACCGGCAAGCATAGCAGCCTCCTTACCAAAATTACGGGAGAACTCGATAACTGAAACCACCGATGAATATGACGAGTAAAGTTCTTTTAATTTTTGCGATGTAAGGTCGGTGCTTCCGTCGTTTACAAAAATAATTTCGATTGAATTTATTGCTTTTGGCAATTCTTTAAAAGCCTTTGCGGTTTCTTCAAAGAATGGGAATATATTGTCTTGTTCGTTATAACAAGGAACAATTAAAGAAAGTTTCATAATCTGTATCAGCCTTTTACAATTCTTAATTTTTTGCGTTTTGCTTTAATTCTGTTTTTTCGGATAATAAGAAGAATATAAATAATAAGAAGAACTACTGCTACAGCAAAAAGTATTTTGAAAATGAGTGTTGAGAAAAGAGCTTTAATCATTTCAAAAATCCATACGAAAATATTAAATTTTACATCTTCTGCAGCAACAAGGTCAACTGTTCCAACGATGGTGTCCCCATAAAGGATTTCTGCCTTACCGAGAATGTCTCCTTTTTTGATTGGAGCCTTTGCCGGAGATTCCGTTTCATTCTCAATAGCTCGTACAACAAGGCTTCCTGATTCTGTACCTATAGGAACAAGAGCAGAAATTTCTTTTGCAGGGAGAAGTCGCAAGTGGTCAATTTTACTATTGTATTTAACGTCGATAACTTTTACAACATCGGTCGTGTTTGTTACCTTTGTAAGCTCAATGTTGTCAAACGCCCAGTTATATATTTTTTTAGTGTCAGTAAGTGCAACATTTTCTTCAACGCCATCATTATCAATATCATATTGTGGCGCATTCATAACAATGAGCATATAGTTGTATCCATCCTGAGATGCGGTTGAAATAAGACAACGACCGGCAGCATCAGTGGTACCTGTTTTAACTCCGGTGACTGCCTTATGATAATAGTCAGGGATACCGGGGTTCATTGTTTTATTTGTGTTGTGAAGATATCTTGTATGAGGATATTTGTCAGTTGGTGCAACATCATATTTTCTTGTGCCGACAATTTCTTTAAATGTATCATTTTCAAGAGCATATTTTGTGATTTTATATAAATCGTTTGCTGTTGTATAGCCATTTGGTTCTTCATCAAGACCATGTGGATTTACAAACTTAGTGCTGTTGCAACCTAAATTGCTGACAAACTCGTTCATCATAACGACAAAATTATCAATTCCGCCACCTACATAATCAGCAAGAATGTTTGTAGCATCGGCAGCAGAAGGAAGCATCATACAATACAGCAAATCTTTGACAGTTAATGTTTCACCGGCAAGAATTCCGACAGTTACTGCATTTCTTTCCTGAAGTCCGGCAAGACTCTCTTTTTTACAGGTGACTTTTGCTGACAAATCCGAGCAATTTTCAAGCACAAGTATACAAGTAACTATTTTAGTGAGAGATGCAGGGGCAGAACGCTTATCAGCATTTTTATCCAGAATGACGGTTCCGTCATCCAGACTTACAAGAAGCACAATTTCAGATTCGGTTTCTAAAAGCGAATTGAAGGATGCACTTGCACTTATTGTAAATGAACATATTAAAATTGTGATAACGAGTAGTACAGATAAAAACTTCTTCACAAAAATCACCTACTTGAAAAATGCTTATAATTGTATATAATAGAGTATAACACATTTACAATCAATATCCAATAATAAATATAAAAATTTTTAAGAGGGAAAAAGAAAAATGATATATGTTACAGGAGATATTCACGGAGACCGTAAGAGGTTATCAAAATACAAATTACGCAAATTAAAAGAAGGGGATACCTTGATTATTTGCGGAGATTTTGGTTTTCTTTGGGATAACACTGCGGCGGAGCAGAAATATCTTATATCTTTAGGCAAGAGAAAATATAATATTTGTTTTGTGGATGGAACTCATGAGAATTTTGAATTGTTGAACAATTATGAGGTAAGCCAGTGGAATGGTGGAAAGGTGCATAAGATACACGGAAATCTTTATCATCTTATGCGAGGTCAGGTTTACGAAATAGACCGCAGAAAAGTTTTCACCATGGGTGGTGGAGAAAGTTCCGACATTGATATTCGTCGAGATGTCAATGCCTGGTCAAAGGACGAGCTTCCAACACAGGAAGAATTGCTTGAGGGTGCCGAGAATCTCGAAGTTGCGGGATATAACATAGATATTATTGTAACTCACGAGCCACCTTTGAAGGTCAAGAATTTCCTGAATATCAATGACCCTGCAGAATTTCGTGTCAGTGCGCTGAATGCCTATTTTGAAGAGCTTTCATCAAACTGCAGATTCAGAAAATGGTATTTTGGCTCATTACATGTGGATAAATATATTTCCAGTACATATCATGCCATATATAAAAATATTGTAAATCCGATTACCGGGGAAAAATTATAAAAACAGATCTGATTTTATAAGGGGATAGCGTTATGAACAATCTTACAATAGGCAAAAATGAATTATTTTTAATGCGATATACAGAACTTATCAGAATTAGTGCCTGTGGAAAAAACGCAATCCGTTTTCAGTCGTTTCCCGATTGTAAAGTTGACGATGAAAATTATACTTTAATGCCACAGGAAGCAACTGCAGAAATAGAGGAATTTGATAATTATGTGACTCTTACCTGTGGTACTCTTAAAGTTAAACTTGAACCAAACGGCAAGCTCACATTTTATGCAAATGGCAAGAAAATTCTTGAGGAAAAGCCTGAAATGACATTTAACAGCAATTTCCGTCACTTTGACAACAAAGGTAGTGGATTGTGGTCTGCTCGTGTAATGTTTGAACCAAATAAGGACGAGCATTTCTTTGGTCTTGGTCACAGTTGGGACAACGAATTTGACCTTAAAGGCACATCAACAGATATTCGTAATGTAAATGCAAAGTGCACCATTCCTTATGTTTATTCATCTTTGGGATATGGTTTTCTTTGGAATAACCCCTCAACAGGTCTTTGTGAGTTATCAAATAACAGAACCCGTTGGAGTTGTGATTGTTGTAAATTTATGGACTTTGTTGTAATGGCAGGTAACCCACAGGAAGTTTGCACAACTCTTGCAGATTTAACGGGCTATGCACCAAAAATGCCTGAATGGGCAACGGGATTCTGGCAGAGCCGACTTCGTTATGAAACACAGGAAGAGTTGCTTTCTGTGGCGAGAAAATATAACGAGTTAGGTGTTCCCGTTTCAGCGATTATTGCGGACTATTTCCATTGGACTGAACAGGGTGACTATAAATTCGACCCTAAATATTGGCCTGATGTGAAGGCAATGTCCGATGAACTCCACAGTATGAATATGAAGCTTATTGTTTCAATGTGGCCGACTATCAATGGTGGTAGTGAAAACTATCATTATATGAGAAGCAACAATATGCTTATGCGTACCGCACGTGGTCCGGACAGAGTGTTTGATTTCTATGGTTGGCAAGGTGTAATTGATGTTACAAATCCTGCCACAAGAGAATATGTGTGGAGTAAATTAAAGGAAAACTATATCGACAATGGTGTTGATGCTCTTTGGTTTGATGAAGCTGAGCCGGAAATTCATCCTGAGCATTTTGATAATCTTATCTGGTATAAAGGCAGAGCCGATATGGTTGCTCTTTTGTATCCGTATTATTATTCAAAAATGGCTTATGATGGTTTTAAGTCTATTGGCAGAGACGATATTATCACTCTTACTCGTTGTGCATATCTGGGAAGTCAGAAGTTTGCCTCTCTTGTTTGGTCAGGTGATATTGAGTCAACATTTGAAAGTCTTGAACATCAGGTTAAGGCAGGACTTAATATGGCTATGTGCGGAATTCCTTGGTGGAATACGGATATAGGTGGTTTTTACGGTGCTGACATTACAAGTGATTATTTCAAGGAGCTTATTGTACGTTGGTTTCAGTTCGGACTTTTCAGCCCTGTTATGCGACTTCACGGTTCAAGAAATCGTCATTTTGAACCAACGCCTGGACTTAAAGAACCAAGTGGAGACCCAAATGAAATTTGGAGTTTTGGTGAAGAAAATTTTGAAATACTTAAAAATCTCATTTTCATTCGTGAAAAATTAAGACCATATATTCAAAAACAAATGGATATTGCAAGTGAAAAAGGTTATCCTGTAATGCGACCAATGTTTTTTGAATTCCCTGACGACGAAAATTGCTATACACTTGATAGTCAATATATGTTTGGTGATGACATTATCTTTGCACCAATTGTGAATAAGGGACAAACAGTAAAAACTGTTTATATTCCTGACGGCGAATGGGTGCTCACAAAAGATAAAAAAGTTTATACCAAAGGCACTTATGAAATTACTGCAAATATTGACGAATTCATTGCATTTGTCAAACTCGGCTCAAATGTAATTGAGTGTTTTGAATAGAAACATTGGGGTGATACTATGAAAAAAGGATTGATAATTATGCTTATAATTTCATTATCACTTTTTGGGCTTTGTGCTTGTGGGGGAGAGAGCAAAACTCCAACTCCACAATATGAGCAGATTTCAGCCGAAAAAGCAAAAGAATTAATGGGCACCGAAAAAGATTATATAATTCTTGATGCTCGTACTCAGGAAGAATTTGACGAAGGACATATTGACGGTGCAATCTTGATTCCCGAATATGAAGTTGCAAATCGAGCAGAAAAAGAGTTACCCGATAAAGACCAATTGATTTTAGTCTATTGCCGAAGTGGTCGTAGAAGCAAAATCGCATCTCAGGCTCTTGTGGATTTAGGCTATACCAATGTAAAAGAATTCGGCGGTATAATCGACTGGCCTTATGAAATAGTGAAATAAAAACGAAAAGCCTTGGATTCTTCCAAGGCTTTTTTTCTTAATGTTCAGATACTGCGGGCAAGTTTCCAAGATTATCGTTTTCTTTATCATTTGGGATTGATTTAAGATATTCATTATCTCCACGGTGAGCGATGCCTACACCTGAAATCTCGCCTTGTTTTGCCATTTGAACTGCTTGTGGCTTTTCAACAATTGAATTGTCAGAGAGCTGATAACCCGTCACTCGTCCATTTTCTTTAACAAGCCCAGTAATTCGCTTTGCGTTAGATTTTGCTTGTGGAATCTGGTCAAGTGTATTTTTTACAAGCTCATTACCATTTATGGCGTTTGAATTGTTGTTCATGTTAACACTCCTTTTTCAGTATTTTGTGAATTAACAAAATCAATATTCAATAAACATATTGATTGGAAAAATAAGGAATGGTATAATTAAACCATATTCGACAATTTTTTTATTGGATGTGGTAATATGTGGTTCGTTTTTGCGCTGTTATCAGCAGTTTTTGCGGCACTTACATCAATTCTTGCAAAAGTTGGTATTGATGGTGTTAACTCTAACCTTGCAACAGCAATCAGAACAGTTGTTGTGGTAATAATGTCTTGGGGAATGGTGTTTCTCACCAATGCACAAGGCGGAATTAGTGATATAAGTCGCAAAAGTTGGTTGTTTTTGATTTTGTCAGGACTTGCAACAGGTGCATCATGGCTTTGCTATTATAAAGCATTGCAGATTGGTGACGCATCAAAGGTTGTGCCTATTGATAAATTGAGCGTTGTTATAACTCTTGTTCTGGCTTTTGTATTCTTGCACGAACAATTCACATTCAAATCATTAATCGGTTGCATTTTAATAGGCATCGGCACATTGATTATGGTATTATAATTTAAAAGGTGGGCTTTTTATGGCGAAAAAACCAAATGTTATTTTCATTGTTACTGATGACCAGCGTTTTGATACAATTCACGCTTTGGGCAATAATGAAATCATTACACCAAATCTTGATAAACTTGTGGCTCGTGGCACATCTTTTGTCCGTGCACATATCGCGGGTGGCACTTGCGGTGCAGTTTGTATGCCAAGCCGTGCAATGATTATGTCAGGACGAAATCCATTCCACCTTGAAGAATTAGGTGGAAATATTCCTGACTCTCACAAAACCCTTGCAGAAACTTTTAAAAATAATGGTTATGAAACTATCGGTATGGGCAAATGGCATAATGGTTGCCCTGCTTATGCCAGAAGTTTCACTCAAGGTGCAAAAATCTTTTTTGGTGGAATGTGGGACCATTGGAATGTGCCCACTTGTCGTTATGACCCAACGGGCGAATATGATAATGTTATAAATTTTGTTGTAGATTTTTATAACGATAATCACCCACAACAGCAACATTGCGACGAGTTTGTGCCGGGTGTTCATTCAAGCACATTGCTTACTGATACTGCTATTGAAATGCTCAATAAAAATGTGGGTGGAGAAAAACCATTCTTTATGTATCTCGCATTTTTGGCACCTCATGACCCTCGCACAATGCCTGATGAATTCCGTCAGATGTACAACCCTGAAGAAATCACATTACCTGTTAATTTTCAAGAGATTATTGATACAAATTATCCTTTGATGGTGCATCGTGACGAGCATCTTGCAGCTTATCCTAGAGATGAAAAAGAAATAAAACGACATATCGCAGAATATTTTGCAATGATAACACATCTTGATTTTGAAATCGGCAGATTACTCGATGCCTTGCATGAATCAGGTGAAGAAGATAACACAATAATCGTGTTTACAGGGGATAACGGTCTTGCTGTTGGTCAACATGGTTGGCTTGGCAAAGAAGACATTTATGAGCATGGCGTGAGAATTCCACTTATTATGGCAGGTCCGGGAATTGCAAAAAATACCCGAAATGATGCTTATGTTTATCTCTATGATGTTTTCCCAACACTCTGCGAAAAAGTGGGTATAGAAATTCCAAAGTCAGTTGACGGAAAAAGTTTTGCACATCTTCTTGATGGTGAACACGGCGACACATTCCGTGACGAATTATATCTTATTTTTGATAAGTTTGTCCGTGGCGTCAAAGACCAAAATTATAAACTCATTGAATACCGTAACGGCGATAGTGAAGAAGATAAATGGACATTCCTTTATGATATAAAAAATGACCCTTGGGAAACTGAAAATCTTGCAAATCGTGACGAATATAAAGATAAGGTCAATGAGATGCGAGAAAAAATATTAAAACATCGTGATGCTTGGGAAGAACAATCACACCCTTGGGGCATTGACTTCTGGGGCAGATTCTAAAAGGAGAAATTATAATGTATAAAATAGAATTTGGTAAAAGCGGATTACAAGTGCCAACTATCGCAGTTGGTTGTATGCGAATTAGTGATATGAGTGAAAGTGAAGTGTCAGCCTTTGTTGACACAGCACTTCAGAATGGTGCAAATTTCTTTGACCATGCCGATATTTATGGCGGTGGCAAAAGCGAAGAAGTTTTCGGCAAGGCAATTAAATCTTTAAATAGAGAAGATTTAATAATTCAGACAAAATGCGGTATTCGCAAAGGTCAGTTTGACTTTTCTTATGACCATATTATAAATTCTGTTGACGGCAGTCTTAAAAGACTCGGCACAGAATATATTGATGTTTTGCTGCTTCACAGACCTGATGCATTAATGGAGCCTGAAGAAGTTGCAAAAGCATTTGATTACCTTAAAAATTCAGGCAAAGTCCGTCATTTCGGTGTTTCAAATCAAAATCCATATCAAATGGAACTTTTGCAAAAATCTCTTGATATGCCAATCTGTGCAAATCAGTTGCAATTTTCTATTATGCACGCACCAATGATTCAGTCGGGTATAAATGTGAATATGTATAACGAGTCAGGTGTTAACCGTGATGGTAGCGTGCTTGACTATTGCCGACTTAATAAAATCACAATTCAACCTTGGTCACCAATGCAATATGGATTTTTTGAAGGTTGCTTTATTGATAACGAGAAATTCCCTGAACTCAATAAAGTGCTTGAAGACATTGGCAATAAATATGGTGTTTCAAAAACCACAATGGCATTTGCGTGGATTCTTCGTCACCCTGCAAAAATGCAACCTGTAACAGGCACAACAAATCTTATTAGACTTGCAGATTGCTTAAAGGCAAGTGAAATCAATATCACTCGTGAAGAATGGTATGAAATCTATCGTGCGGCAGGTAACAAATTGCCATAAAGGAGAATTGTTATGAACAAATTCAGATGGTGTTTTATAGGTGCGGGCTCTCTTGCAAAAACAGTTGCATTTCAACTTAATAGAAGTGGTCGTCACGAAATAGTGTCTTGTTATACACGAAACTATGAAAAAGGTATTGAATTCGCAAAAAAATACGGCGGAAAAGCGTATAAAACACCCGAAGAAGCAATTACAGCCGAGGGCGTTGATGGTGTTTATATCGTTACACCACATAATGCACATTTCCGTTATGCAAAACTCGCATTAGAGCTTGGCAAACCCGTATTCTGCGAAAAATCATTCACCGTTACAGCAGAAGAAACCGACAAACTCATAGCACTTGCACGCGAAAAAGATTTATATTTGTGTGAAGCAATGTGGACTTGGTTTTCACCATCTGCAAATCAGACAAAAAAATGGATTGATGAGCAGAAACTCGGCAAAATTCATTCAGCCGATTTCACATATCATGTGAATATTATCAATGGTGCAGAGCGTGTCCGTGACCCTAAAAGAGCAGGTGGGGCGCTTCTTGATATAACAATTTATCCAATAACTTATGCTTATCGTCTTTGGGGAATCCCACAGAAAATTGAAACAAAGGGCAATGTTCAAAACGGAATTGATATAAGTGAAGAAATCGTGTTTAATTATCCCGATTTTAAAGTTAATATCAGCGCATCAATAGCCGATTTTAAAGGCTTTGAAAAAATGTCTATCAAAGGTGAAAAAGGTGAAATAAAAGCAACCCTTTATCATGCAATGAATGGCGTCACATTCAAAAAATCTATGTTCAAAAAAGAAACATTTAAAGGCAATGGACCCAAAATGATTTCTTATGTTGAAGAGTTTGATTCAGTTGCAAATGATATCAGAAATGGACTCAAAGAAAGCTCAATGGTTCCACTTAAAGCCACATCAGATGTTATGCATCTTCTCGATGAAATTCGAGCACAAATGGGACTTAACTATAATAATCTCGAATAAAAAATTCTTGACTCTTACGTTGCGTAATAGTATATACTCCAATTCGTGAGGTGATTAAATGAAAATGCAAATAAACGAGTTTGCCAAACTCACGGGAGTAAGTGTGCGCACACTGCATTATTATGATGAAATAGGACTTTTAAAACCTGCCGAGATTGATAAATGGACTGGCTATAGGTTTTATGATGAAATTTCTCTTGAAAAAATGCAACAGATTATGTTCTATCGTGAACTGGATTTTTCTCTTAAAAGCATTATGAAAATTTTATCATCTCCCGATTATGATAAAGAAAAGGCACTTGACGAGCAGAAAAAACTTTTGATTCTTAAAAAAGAGCGATTAGAAAAATTGATTTCTGCCATAGACAGTGCTAAGAAAGGAGAAAATATTGTGAAAGCATTTGATAACACAGAATTTGAAAACTATAAAGAAGAAGTCAAAGAAAAATGGGGTCAAACTGATGCTTATAATGAGTACACAGAAAAAACAAAAGATTATTCAAAAGAGAAGTTCAATGCAATGGGTGAGGGGATGGAAAACATCCTCGAAGAATTTGCAGAGTGTATGAATAGTGGGTTAGAGTTTGACTCAACTGATGCTCAAAACCTTGTGAAGAATTTACAAAGTTATATTACAGAGAATTTCTATACCTGTACAAATGAAATTTTATCAGGTCTTGGCTCAATGTATGTAGCTGACGAAAGATTTAAAAATAACATTGATAAACATTCATCGGGCACAGCAGAATTTATAAGCAAAGCAATTGAATATTATTGCAGATAAAATAAAATCCTTGAGGCGTAATGCTCTCAAGGATTTTTCTTTTACTTGTTTTTAGTTTTGAGTCTTATAATATCACGATAACTGATAAGCTCAATCCCGTGGGCTTTAAGCGTTTCGTGAGTTTCAGGGTCCTTCATAAGTCGATATTCCCAAACTCTTTGCTCCCAAGGTGGCACAATGGATTTAAGCTCGTCACTCTCTAATGCGGGGTGCACATAAGTTTCTGTAATTCCATCGGGAATATCACACCAGATTTCTAAAATACGCTTTTTGTAACTCTCGTAAGAGTCTGTTGGCATAACATCCCAGTCAGGGAAAAGTAAGAAGTCAGGCATAATTACATTATATTTCTTACCCCATTTTTTTGAAAGGGTAGTGCACCACTTATATGCAAAATATGGAATACCTCTTGGGCAAATTCTCTTGTCGTGAGAAGTGAACATGCGAAAAGCATATCCATATTCACCACAGATGCAAAGTGTCATTTTAAGCATTGAAAATCGACCTGTCAGGTGACCATATAAAGTACCCATATGATTATCAAGATGAGATGGTTTCATGCCAAGAGAATGAGCATAATCAATCTGCGCTCTCACTTCTTTTTCAATTTCTTCATATTTGCCTTTTTTAGTAGCATCAACACCTGATTTGTACATAAATCCTTCTTCGTCGTGTAAACTTTTGCCACCGGTCAAAGATTTCCAACGATATGTATCCCATTCTGCTGTTGTTGTGAGATGAACACCAATAGCATATTCCGGATTTTCAATAGAAAATTCAACTGCTTCTTTTGCAGCGGGGCAGGGCATCATAATTGTTGAAGATTTAATACAGCCACTTCTAAAAAGGTCAAAAATAGCCTTATTTGCACTATGGCACATTCCAAAATCGTCTGCATTAACTAAAAGATATTTTCCCATAATAACACCTCCAACATTTTACATATTCATATTACTATAAAACTAATCAAAATTCAACAGTCATGGGTTGAAGTGATAGGGTTTGAGTGATATAATTAAAACATAAATTAATTAGTTGGTGAAAATATGATTTTATATTTCAGCGGTACAGGTAATAGTCGTTATGTAGCAGAGCAAATTGCAAAAATCACTTCTGATGAAATTATCAGTATCAACAACAAACTCAAAAGCAATGATACAAGTGATATTTTGGTGAATGACAGACTCATTTTTGTTGTTCCAACTTATGCGTGGCGAATTCCAAGAATTGTTAAAGAATGGATTATTAAAACAAATTTTAAAGGTTCAAAAAACACTTGGTTTGTAATGACTTGTGGTGGCGAAATCGGCAATGCAGAAAAATATAATAAGCAACTCTGTAATAAAAAAGGCTTTATCTATATGGGTTCGGCTGGGGTTGTTATGCCTGAAAACTATATAGCTATGTTCAACTCACCAAACGATAAAGAAATAGAAACAATCTTTTTTAGAGCAGATAAAAAAATCAAAAGATTAGCAGACATACTTTTAAATACTAAACATTTCCCGACCCCACGCAATAATCTGCAAGACAAATTTATGAGTGGCCCTGTGAATATGCTCTTTTATCCAATGTTTGTTAAAGCAAAAAACTTTTATGCTGATGACGAATGCATAAATTGTGGCAAGTGCGCGAAAGTTTGCCCACTTAATAATATTGAAATTAAAAATAATAAACCTGTGTGGGATAAAAACTGCACTCATTGTATGGCATGCATTTCATATTGTCCCACAAATGCCATTGAATACGGCAATAAAACAACTGGCAAACAGAGATATAAATGTGAAAGATAGGTGATGTTATGACAGTAAAATTATTTATCAGCGCAATCCTAAAATTCTCATTAGGCGTAGTTTTAGTTGGGCTTTTAATCTTTTTACCTGCTGGCACATTTGCGTTTTTCAACGGTTGGCTTTTTATGGGTATTCTCTTTGTGCCAATGTTTTTAGCGGGACTTGTAATGTTGGTGAAAAATCCGAAATTATTACAGTCACGACTTGATGCAAAAGAAAAAGAAGCCGAGCAAAGTCTTGTGGTGAAACTCAGTGGACTAATGTTTCTTGCAGGGTTTATTGTTGCGGGTCTTGGTGTCCGTTTTAACTGGTACACCTTGCCAAAGTCTGTTGTAATAGTATCTGCAGTTGTATTTTTAATAGCATATATTCTCTATGCCGAAGTGTTAAGAGAAAATACATATCTTAGTCGCACAATCGAAGTGCAAGAAGGACAAACAGTTATCGACACAGGGCTTTATGGTATTGTCAGACACCCAATGTATAGCGTAACATTGTTGTTATTCTTATCAATGCCACTTGTGTTAGGTTCAGTTTATTCCTTTATCATTTTCTTGGTGTATCCATTTATAATCGCAAAACGAATCAAGCACGAAGAAGAATTTTTAGAAAAAGAATTAAATGGATATAAAGAATATAAGCAAAAAGTGAAGTATCGTTTAATCCCGCTTATCTGGTAAGTAAAAACTATGAGGTGTTAGTATGAAAAGACTTTCGTTGTTTTTGATTTTTGTGCTTATTGTTAGTTGTTTTACAGCTTGCACGAAAACTTCTATATCAACTCAAGGATATGACGAAATATCGAATTATGTTTTGGAAAACAAAGATAGCATTGTAACTCAAAAAGAACTAGAATTTTTTGATTATGAAGCTGCAGGCTTGACTGTTGGTGGTGTCTACTATGGTTACTACTATACTGCAAATAATGAAATTGTTATACCTAATTTTTATTCAGATGATAATTTAGGTGAACAATATGACGCAGATGGTGGCACTTATTTTGGTAAACCGAACAATGGTACGGATTGGTGTTTTGTAAAACAAATTGCAGATAATTGGTATTATTATGAATTGCATTGGGGATAAAATTCTTCAACTTACCGAGGTGATAAAATGAACAGAAAAATTGACGGAACATTCTTTGAGTTTCATCATCACAACACCCCCGAGGGTAAATATTGGAATCCAACTATCGACCAATTCACAGGTGAAAATTGGCGTGAAAAGGTGAGAGAAATCTCGTCTTTGGGTATGGAATACATAGTTGTTATGGCAACGGCACTTTATGAAAAATGCTATTTCAAATCGTCAGTTTTTCCCTTTGCGGATACCCATTGCAAAGACCCCATTGAAGAATTGCTTTGTGAAGCAGATAAATGCGATGTGAAAGTCTTTTTGGGTAATGGTTTCTATGGCGATTGGCGAAAAGCAAATCAAAATATCACAAGTAAAGAAGTCATTGACCGTTCGTTTTGTGCTATGGAAGAAATTGCAACTCTTTATGCTCACCATAAAAGCTTTTATGGTTGGTATT
This sequence comes from Candidatus Fimenecus sp., assembly GCA_045632525.1. Taxonomy (GTDB): domain Bacteria; phylum Bacillota; class Clostridia; order Oscillospirales; family Acutalibacteraceae; genus Fimenecus. The sequence continues at coordinate 11,171 of JAZQWV010000020.1, read as the reverse complement.
TTCCCGACGAGACTTGCATAATTTTAAGATTTTCAAAAGATTTTATGAATTATGTAAATTTGTGTTCTGCTCGTTGTCATTTGCTCACACCTGATAAGAAAACACTAATCGCACCTTATGGCACAAATCTTGTGAGCGCAAATAATAAGTTTATTCGACAACTAACTGAACTTGATGTGGATTTCATTGCATATCAGGACGAAGTTGGTGTTCGCAAGACAAAGGTTGATAAAACCAAACGACTTTTTGAAAAATTGCGTATTGCTCACGACAAAGCAGGGCGTTCAGAACTTTGGGCAGATATTGAACTTTTCGATTTTGAAGGTATGGTTTATAAAAGCGCATTAATCCCTGCGCCTTTTGAACGAATTCAAAAGCAAATTGAGAATGTCGCACCCTATGTTGATAAGATTTTAGGTTATCAGTATTTGGGAATTATGAATCCGCCTGATTCCAAAGCCTTTGCAGGCCACGAAAATTCAATTGCTTTATATGAAGAATACAAAAAGACACTTTAAAGTGTCTTTTTTCTTTTTCGGGTAATAATAAAATACAAGTAAATCTTGTCAATTTTTTAACTTTTCTTGTGCAGAGCTTTAAATTATGATAAAATATGCATTATTCAAATAACGGAGGAATAAATATGGCAAAATTAGATAGTCTTAAACCGTTAAATGTGTTTAAATATTTTGAAGAAATATGCAACATTCCACACGGCTCAGAGAATATGGATGCAATTTCTGAATATTGCGTAAAATTTGCTGAAAATCATTCACTAAAGTTTATTCGTGACGACGCAAACAATGTAATTATTTTTAAATCTGCAACTGATGGTTATGAAAATGCAGAGCCTGTTATCTTGCAAGGCCATCTTGATATGGTTTGTCAGAAAACAGAAGACTCAACAATTGATTTTATGAAAGATTCACTCGATTTGTATGTTGATGGTGATTTTGTAAAGGCTCACAATACAACTTTAGGTGCAGATAATGGTATAGCAGTTGCAATGATTCTGGCCATTCTTGAAAGTGATGAGATTTCTCACCCTGAAATTCAGGCTGTATTCACAACTGACGAAGAAATCGGTATGATTGGTGCGGGCAAACTTGATATGAGTGTGCTCACTGCTAAAAAAATGATTAATCTTGATGCTGAAGAAGACGACGCTATAACTGTTTCTTGTGCAGGTGGTAGTGATTTCAAAGCAGTTATTCCACTTAACCGAGTTAAACAAACAGGTACGAAAATCACAATAACACTCAAAGGTCTCAAAGGTGGACATTCAGGTGTTGAAATTGATAAAGGTAGAGTTAATGCAGATATTCTTGCAGGTCGCTTTTTAAATCACATGTCAAACATCTCTGATTTTGATATTATCGCTATCAACGGTGGCGATAAGGGTAATGCAATCCCAAATCTTTGCCGAATTGAACTCTGTGTAAAAAATCCTGATACATTCACAAAAAATGCTGAGATGTATTTTGAAATTCTCAAAAAAGAAATCAGCGAGCGCGAAAATGATTTTGCACCAGTTATTGAAATGGGCGAAAAAGCAGAATATGATGTTTTACATTCTGATTTGCGTGAAAAACTCATTTTCACATTGGTTTGTGCACCAAACGGAATTGTTGAAATGAGTGCCGAAATCAAAGGCCTTGTTGAAATATCACTCAATTTAGGTGTGCTTAGCACAGAAGACGATAAAATCACATTGCTTTTCACTCTTCGAAGCAATAAAAAATCTGCTTTGCGTTTCCTTGAAGAGAAACTCAAAACATTCTTCAAAGCAATTCCTTGCAAGGTTTATACATCAGGTCATTATCCACCATGGGAATTCAAAGAAGATTCAATTCTTCAAGAAGTTTATAAAGAAGTATATAAAGATATCTGTGGATTTGAACCAAAGGTTGAAGCAATACACGCGGGGCTTGAATGTGGCATTTTTACATCTGCAATTAAAGGACTCGATTGTATCGCAATCGGACCAGCTTTATATGATGTGCATACAGTTAACGAAAAACTCAGTATTTCATCAACTGAAAAGATTATTAGTGTGCTTGTTTCACTTTTAGAAAAATGCAAATAATTTATTGATTTTATTTTGATGGTATGATAGAATAAACGCTCAAAAAGCGTTGACTATTCAACCGTGAAAGATTGGAGTATATATGGACAACAAAAACGAATTCAAACCTTATATTCCTGCAAACAAAGTTACCCCTGAAATAACAGTAGCATCTATTGTAATGGGTATTCTTTTAGCAGTTGTGTTTGGTGCAGCAAACGCTTACTTAGGACTCAGAGTAGGTATGACGGTTTCAGCTTCAATTCCTGCAGCTGTTATCGCAATGGGAGTTATTCGCATTATTATGCGCAAAAACTCAATTCTTGAAAGCAATATTGTTCAAACAGTTGGTTCTGCAGGTGAATCACTTGCAGCAGGAGCTATTTTCACTCTTCCTGCACTTTTCCTTTGGGCAGCAGAAGGTAAAATGGACAAGCCAAGCATGATTGAAATCACTCTTATCGCACTTCTTGGCGGTTTGTTGGGTGTTTTCTTTATGGTGCCACTTCGCAATGCCTTGATTGTTAAAGAACACGGTGTATTGCCTTATCCAGAAGGCACAGCTTGTGCAGAAGTTCTTTTAGCAGGTGAAAAAGGTGGCGCAAACGCAGGCACAGTTTTCGCAGGTATGGGCTTTGCAGCACTCTTTAAATTCATTATTGATGGACTTAAAGTAGTGTCAGGTGAAATTTCACTTAAATTTAAAGGTTATGCAGGCGAAATTGGTACACAAATTTATCCTGCTGTTATGAGCGTTGGCTTTATCTGTGGACCAAGAATCGCATCATATATGTTTGCAGGTGGTCTTCTCAGCTGGATGGTTATTATTCCTTTGATTGTGCTTTTCGGCTCTGAAATCGTGCTTTATCCTGGCACAGTTTCAATCGGCGAAATGTTTGCAGAAAGTGGCGCAAGCGGAATTTGGAGCACATATATCAGATATATCGGTGCAGGTGCTCTCGCAGCTGGTGGTATCATCAGTCTTATCAAATCATTACCACTTATCGTTAAAACATTTGCAGGTGCAATGAAGAGTATTTCAGGAGCAGGCGCTTCATCAAATGAACGCACAGCACAAGACATCAACATTAAAATTGTTATTATTGCAATTCTTGTTCTCACACTTCTTGTATGGCTTATTCCAGCAATCCCTGTTTCTCTTTTAGGTGCATTTATTGTTGTTATTTTCGGTTTCTTCTTTGCAACCGTATCTTCAAGAATGGTTGGTCTTGTTGGTAGCAGTAATAACCCTGTTTCAGGTATGGCAATTGCAACACTTCTCATTGCAACACTCATTCTTAAAGTAACAGGTGCCGAAGGTGCTGCTGGTATGGCAAGTGCCATCGCGATTGGTTCAATTATCTGCATTGTTTCTGCTATCGCAGGTGATACATCACAAGACCTTAAAACAGGTTACATTCTTGGTGCAACACCAAAGAAACAACAGATTGGTGAAATTTTGGGTGTAACAGCCGCTGCCCTTGCAATTGGTGGTACACTCTACATTCTTGACAGTGCTTGGGGCTTTGGTTCAGACGAACTTGGTGCACCACAGGCAACACTTATGAAACTTATTATCGAAGGCGTTATGGGTGGCAATCTTCCTTGGGGACTTGTTCTTATCGGCGTTTGCATTGCATTGGTTGTTGAACTTATTGGTATTCCTGTTCTTCCTTTTGCTATTGGTGTTTATCTTCCTGTTCAACTTAATGCTTGCATTATGATTGGTGGCGTTATTCGTCTTGCAATGGAAAAACTCAAAAAGAGTGAAGACGAAAAGAAAGAAATCATCAATGACGGCGTGCTCTTCTGCTCAGGTATGATTGCAGGTGAAGGCCTTGTTGGTATTCTTCTCGCACTTCTTGCAGTATTTGGTGTAGATAAATTTGTTGACCTTGGTTCAAGATTTAACATTCCAACACCAGTGCTCACAATTGGTGGCATTGTTCTTTTTGCAATTATAATCTTTACAGTTCTTAAATTCTCAATGTGGAAAAAGAGAGATAAGAAATCATGAGCAAAAAATTAGCCACAGAAAACTATCTTGATAAAATCCCTGTGCATAAAGACGGACTAAATTGGTCTACTGACGAAAACGGTGAAATAACACTTGAAGTCGAGAATAGGGGACTTGCTAACAAAGTGGCACAAATTATTCTCAAAAAACCAAAAGTGAGTTTTATTCACCTTGATGAGATGGGCAATTTTATCTGGCCACTTATAGATGGTGAAACAAATGTCTATAAACTTGGCAAGCATGTTAAAGAGCATTTTGGCGATAAAGCTGAACCGCTTTATGACCGTCTTGCACAGTATTTTCAAACCCTTGAAAGTTATGGATTTATAATCTGGAAAGAATAAAATGTGAACTGACTATAAATTTATAGTCGGTTCTTTTTTTTATTAAAATTTTGTTTATTATTGAATTTTTTTAATAAGTATGTTAATATTTCTCGAGTGGTGTTTTTTAGATACCATAATAATGTTGAAAAATAAAGGAGTATGAATATGCTTGTTCCAGTAATTATGTTAGCAATCGGTTTTGTATTGCTTATTAAGGGTGGCGACTGGTTCGTTGATGGTGCATCAGGTATTGCTCGTCGTTTCCATTTGCCTGAAATTCTCATTGGTGCAACAGTTGTTTCAATTGGTACAACTCTTCCTGAAGTTATGGTTTCAGCGGGTGCAGCAATGCAAGGCAGTGGTTCAATCGCTTATGGTAATGCAATCGGTTCAATAATTTGTAATACATCATTGATTGCGGCGCTCACAATTGCAATCAAACCAGGTCCAGCAGCAAGAAAGAGTATGACACTTCCTGTGACTTTCTTCTTTGGTGCAGCAGCAATTTATTGCTTTGGCGCTTATGTTCTTGGCACATTCTCACGTGCAATGGGTATCGTGTTGCTTACGACATTTGTGGCTTACATGCTCTTAACAGTTCTTCGAATGAAGAAAACTGCAGTTGGCATTGAAACTGTTCAGCTTGAAGAACATGTTGGTGCTATTACAAGCGAAGCAGAACTTGAAGCAATGAGTGGTGAAGACCATACAGTTGAATCTGCATTAGAAGGCACAAAAGATAGTCTTCTTAAAGATATTGTTATGTTGGTGCTCGGTGCAGTTCTTATTGCAATAGGTGCTGATTTCTTGGTGGATAATGCTATTATTATTGCTCAGGAATTAGGTGTCTCAGAAAAAGTTATCGGTCTTACAATTGTTGCACTTGGTACATCACTTCCAGAATTTGTAACAGCAATCACATCTCTTATAAAGGGCCATGGCTCATTGTCACTTGGCAATATTATCGGCGCAAATCTTTTCAACCTTGTTCTCGTTAGTGGTGCGGCAGTTACAATCAGTCCATTTGATGTTCCTGTTGCAGGCACAATTGCAGGCATCAATTCTTCACTTGTGTTAGATATTCCGGTAATGCTTGCAGTAATGTCAATTATGATTATTCCAACAATGATTAAGGAGAAACTTTCTCGTTGGCAGGGTATCTTGCTTCTTGCAATTTACACAGCTTTCTTGGTTGTATCATTCGTTCTTTAATTTGAGGGATAAAAATGTCAAAGACAAATTGTGAATCTTGCGTAAATTATTATTACGACGACGAATTAGAAGAATATTGCTGTGACATTAACCTTGATGAAGATGAAATGGTGCGCTTTTTAACTTCGTCAAACTATCAATGTCCATATTACCGACTCTATGATGAGTACGGAATTGTCAAAAAACAGAATTAGTTTTTGGTTATACTGATAATTGAAATTTGTCTCAATTATCAGTATAATATTTTTAATAGAAAATTAGGGGGCTTTTTTATGGAAGGATTAGTAATAGGCACAATAATATTAGGCGTTATAGTTACTATTATTTTCTTGATTATGCGTGTCAAAAAAGGTGGCTTGGGCGCGATGTTCGTTAAAGCAGGTGCATCTGCTTGCTTTATTGGCACAGCTTTTATGGCTTTTGCTTATAACATCGAAAAAAACGGCTTTGACAAACAGAATTTTGAATATGGCATTTTAATGTTGTTAGGTTTCATTTTCAGTTTGTTGGGCGACATTTGGCTTGACCTTAAATATGTACATAAAGAATGCTCAAGACCTTATACTTATGCAGGCTTTGCTTGCTTTATGATTGGCCACACATTCTTCATACCTGCAATACTTTTGAATTTTGCAGAATATGAATTGTGGATGGTTCCACATCTCATCGGCTCTTGTGTGATTTTTGCAGTTGTAGCAGGTCTTATGGAAAAAATCAACAAGAATCTCGATTATGGTGAATTTAGAGTAATCTCACTTATTTACGCGCTCTTTGTTGCAGCAACAATGTTCTGCTCAATGAATGGATTCTTCCTTTTTGGCTATTCAAAGAAATTCTTGGTTTTGATGATTGGTTCAGTGGCATTTGTGCTTTCAGACCTTGTTCTTTCATCAATCTATTTCGAAAAAGGCAAGAATACAAAGGTTAATGTTATTATTAACCATACACTTTATTATTTAGCACAGTTCTTGTTCGCAAGTACACTTTTATTTAATTAAGGAGAACTAAAATGGAAACTAAAACTTTTGTTCCTAAAAAAGAAGTCAAAACTTATGCCATAGCAGCGCTCGGTCAAGGTCTTGTTTATAGCTGTATGTCAAGTTATGTAACAGACTACTACATGAATGTTCTCGCTCTTGATGCAATGTTCGTAATTCTTTTAATGCTTATTGCTCGTGTGTGGGACGCTGTTTATGACCCATTCATTGGTATGGCAATGGATAGAAAATCAACAAAATGGGGTAGAATGAAACCCTATCCAGTAATCACGGCTATCCCGATTGCCATTCTTACAATTTTGATGTTTGTTAACCCTGGCTTTGACACAAAAAATCAGTCAGTAGGACTTTATGTATTCGTAGCAGTTTCTTATGTGCTTTGGGGTATGGTTTATTCCGTCAGTGACGTGCCATTCTGGAGCTTACCAAATGTTATGACACCTGACCCAAAAGAACGCGGTGTTCTTATTTCTCACGCAAAAACAGTTGGTGGTATCGGTAGTGCCGTAACCGTTGCTTTGCCTATTATCGTTGGCTTTTTCATTGCAGATATGGATGTTGAAAAAGCAGGTATCGTTAAATATGCAATTATGGCAGTTTCAATGTCAATTATCGGTATGCCACTTTTCGCAATGACATCCTTCAAGGTAAAAGAAAGAGTGCAACTTCCAAATGTTGCAAAGAATGATGACGGTCAACCTTCAACATTCAAGAGATTATTCTCTTGCAAACCTTTAATGCTTGTTGTGCTTTCAGGTATCCTTTCATTCGGTCGTTATATGCTTCAGGCAGCAGCACCTCACGTTGCACGTTATTCAGGGCTTTACATAGGCAGCAAGCCAACAACTGTTGAAGAATATAACTCAAATATTTCATCAGTTGCAATGGTTATTCAGATTTGTGCAGCAGTGGGTATGTTTGGCGCAATGCTTGTTCTTCCAAAACTTTATAAAAAGTTTGAATATAAAACAATTATGCTTGTTGCTTGTATCGGCGGATTTGTAGCAAGTTTATTTACTATCGTAATTGGTTGGACAACAAAGAACTTGCTTCTTTGCATTCCTTTTATGTTGATTTCAGCATTACCACTTGGTGTTATCAACAATGTATCATTTGCAATGGTTTGTGATTGTCTTGACTTCCTTGAGTGGAAAACCGGTCTTCGCGATACAGGCCTTGGCTCATCTTGTCAGGCGTTCGTTAACCAGATTGGTAATGCCTTTGCAACAGTTATGATTATCCTTATGTATATTGTTGTTCATATTGATGTTGCAACACTCAATATTGGTTCAGGTCAGCAGGTTGTTGATGCAATTAACCAACTTTCATCAACACAGAACTTTGCAATGTTCTCACTTGTAACAATCGTGCCAGGTGCAAGCCTTCTTCTCTGTGCAATTCCATTGTTCTTCTATGACCTTACAGGTAAGAAGAAAGAGAAGATTTTTGCAGAGCTTGCAGAACAGAGAGCAGCAAAAGGTATTGTTGTGGAATAAAATTATAAAAGCCTACTTCATTGTAGGCTTTTGTTTTAGGTGATATTATGAGTTTTAAGTTTTTGGTTTTAACAGACCCACATTTTTTTGATACTGATTTAGGTTGCTCTGGTGCTGATTATGAAGACTTTATGCACTATGAGCAGAAATGCTTTGCAGAAACTGAAAGTATCAATAATGCAGTGTTTAAATATTTGGGTGAAACAGATTTAGCCGATACAGTGTTAATCGTTGGTGACTTAACACAGAACGGTGAAAGAAAAAGCCACGAAAAGTTTATAAAACTTCTTTACGATATAAAAGCAAAAGGCAAAAAGGTTTATCTTATTACTGCCGACCATGACTGGAAAAATGACCCATTTGCATTTGGTGAGAATGGACGATATATGCCAGAGCCAACACCTAAAGAAGACCTTATCAAACTCTATAACGACTTTGGCTTTGTCGATGCAATCGCAGTGGACGAAGAACATCTCTCTTATGTGTCACAGTTAAGTGAAAATGTGAGACTTCTCGCAATCAATGCAGACATCAAAACAAAAGGTCAATTCAGTTTAACCGAAAAACAGGTTAAATGGATTAAAGAGCAAACTAAAAAGGCGAGAGAAGACAATCAAACTATGTTTGCGATTTGTCATTATCCCGTGCTTCCAATTCAACCACTTTTCTCAATAATCAAATCTGCACTTATGTATGATTATAAGAGTGTAGCAACACTTCTTGCAGACGAGGGTGTGCACCTTGTTTTCACAGGCCATATGCACAATCAGAGCATAAATAGATTTGTAACAGAAAAAGGGAACAAATTCTTTGATGTTACAACGGGCTCAATTATTGCCGACCCATCATACATAAGACTTGTAACTCTCGACGAAAACAAAGCAGAAATTGAGAGTATCGCAACACCTGATTTTGACTATGACACAAAGGGTATGACTTGCAAAGAATATCTCACAAGTGTATTTGATGCAATGATTAGAAATATTCTCCTTGACTTGCGTGACGACACAACAAGAGCAATGAGAAAATTCCATATCAAAGAGAGTAAAGGACTTGTTTTTGCTCTTCGCATAGTAGGCAAACTTCTTTGTTCAGTAAAACTCGGCACACTTGCAAAATTGCTTTTTATTAAGTGTGATAAGAGCATAAGAAAAGTGAAACTTATAGATTTTGCTACTGTTCTTGTGCGAAATATCTTTCGTGGTAATCAGACCTATAATAAAGGCACACCAGAAGGGGATGTGTTCATCGCATTCGTAAACAGAATTAAACCAATTCTTAAAAAAATCAGCGTCAAAGACCCTTATGGTGAAAAAGTTGACCTTGCCGACCTTCTCATAACCACCGCAGGCAACTACGGCTATGACGATTACAACGAAACAATAGAATGGTAAATAAAAACCGGACAGATTTTAAATCTGTCCGGTTTCTTTATGCTTATTTAATTGGCTTAATTCTAAATGTATAAGTATAAACCTTATTAGGTTTCATCTGATACTTTTCACGAACCTGTGCGTCACCTGGCATATCGCCACCAACACCGATTTGATTCAAGTCAACATTGAATGTTGTAATATCATAATGTGGTAATTCGTGGATATGCTTAGCAAGGTGTAACTGGTCTTGTGTGTAGTGCCATGCGCTAAAGCAAATTGGAGTTTCGCCCATAGCCTCAAAACGAAGACCCTTACCATCTTTATTTGTGATTTCAACCCATCTTACATCAGTTCTGTTACCATTTTCCTGTGGTCTCATATAGTGATGCTCAAGGTCTGCAACGCTCTTTTCATGAAGAGTAATCTTACCACCAGTTTTACGGTCAAAGTAAGTCTCTTGTGGACCACGACCATACCATTTAACTTGGTCGAATTCACGAAGAAGTCCCATCATTGTACCGAAACGAGTGAGATTAAGTCCCTTTGGTGTACCTGTGTGAGTGATTTCAAGGCTACCATCAGGATTAATAACAAATACAGATGTCACACCTGAGAAGAATTGAACGCTCCAATCAACATTAACAACAAGTTGACCTTTGTTATTCTTCTGCACATTCTTAACTGTACCCTTTGCATTCTTTGTTGCTCTTTGCCAGTTGAGATATGGTGTGAATGGAAGCAAGAATGGAATAAAATTAAGGTTAGAGAAATCGTTGTCTGTAAGTGCTCTGAAATAGTTAGGCGCAACTGCAGATTTAAGATATTCTTTGCCGTCAAATTCAAGAGAAACGATTTTGCCACCATCAATCTTGATTGAGAAACCATCACCCTGTGCAGTAACAACTGAGCCATTCTTAACGTGAGTGAGCTGACCTGAATATGTCTTTTCTTCTGCCACTGCTTCTTTAACAACAAACTGGTCAAATCCTTGCTCATAGCCAGCTTCGCACCAAGCGTGTGCAGTTTTGTTAAGGAATGAAATAATAAGCACACATTCTTTTTCAGGGAGAGTTGTTAAATCATAAGGAATTGTAAAGTCAATTTCCGAAAGGGGAGCACAATTGATGTCAACAATACCACTCTGCACTTCATTGCCTTCTGCTTGTAAACTCCATTTGAATTCAAAATCAGAAAGGTCAGTAAAGAGTTTCTTATTGATAAGAGTAAATTCACCCTTGCTTAAATCTTTTTCTTTAACCTTGATTTCACAATAAACCTTCTTAACTTCAAAATATGATGGGTGAGGTTTTCTGTCTGCTGTGATAATACCGTTAGCATTGAAATATGTGTTTGAGCCTGTCATAGCAGTTGTGTTAGGAAGATGTGTGTATCTACCTGGCTCATAAGGCTCAAAGTCAGTACCATAAAGCCACTGGTCACCCTCTGGAGTCTTTCTGCGGATTGCTTGGTCAACAAAGTCCCAGATGTAACCACCGCACATATGGTCATGTGCTTCGAAGTCATCCATATATTCCTGAAAGTTACCAAGGCTATTTTCCATAGCGTGAGCATATTCGCAAAGAAGAACAGGTCTGCAATAATCTTCTTTCTTGATTGGTTTTGAGTCAGCAGCAAGTGCGTTTGCAATATTGTCATAAAGAGTGATTTCAATAGGCTCTTT
>JAZQWV010000019.1:0-27973 GCA_045632525.1 Candidatus Fimenecus sp. | reverse complement strand
GCTCAGTTCGCTGGTTCATCTTCAGTTCCTGCTCACGTTGAAATGATGGGTCTTATCGGTATGGGTAACAACCCAATGGTAGGCGCAACAGTTGCATGTGCAGTTGCTGTTGAAGAAGCAAGCAAATAATCCTTGATATATAAGGGTTTCTGAGGTTTTCGGACTTCATTTTGCGATTGTAAAAATCTAATCGCATAAAATTAAACAACAAAAAAGTTAGACACATCATTTTGGAGTTTTTCCATGGTGATGTGTCTATATTTTTTTATTAAAATGTGAGGTATTTACAATGCAAAAATTGAAGATGAAAACAACAAAAACTCTTACTTTTGAAGAAGGCTGTAACAAGTATTTAGAATACTGTCGTCAACGGAATTTAAGACAAGGAACTATAAATCATTACAAACAAAGTTACACACAGTTTTATAAGTTCTTTAGCCCTGAAACACCAATAGAAGAAATTGACCAGGATGCTTACAAGAGATATGTTTTACATTTGAAATCTACACTTAACAATGATGTCAGTATTAACTCATACTTGCGCGATTTCATTACCACATTACATTTTCTAATGAATGAAGGTTATATGCCCTATTTTAAAATGCAGTCAATTAAGGTCGATAAAAGCCCAATTGAGACGTATACGGAAGACGAGCTTCAGCTGTTGCTTAAGAAGCCCAATATTAAAAAATGTAAGTTTATGGAATATCAATGTTGGGTAATGACTAACTTCTTGTTTAGTACAGGAGTAAGACAAAGAAGTTTAATGAACATTAAAATCAAAGATATTGATTTTGACAACAAAGTTGTTTATGTGAATGTTACTAAAAATCGTAAACCACTGATTGTTCCAATGAACCTGACAATGACAAATATTCTAGACGAGTACTTGAAACATCGTCAGCATAAAAGTAAAGATGATTATTTATTCTGTAATGTGTATGGTGAGCAATTAATGAAAAGCACTTGCTATAACATTCTTTCTGATTATAATAGGCGTCGTGGAGTGAAGACTACTGGTATTCATAGGTATAGACATACATTTGCAAAACATTGGATTTTAAGTGGTGGAAATGTAGTTTCTCTTTCTCAATTATTAGGACACTCAAGTTTAGATATCACTCAAAACTATATTCATCTTTTAGTAAGTGATGTGGCTAAAGAAGTCAACGAAACGAACGTTCTGGAAAAGTTCTATCGTAGAAGTCATATTTCATTATCACAAAGAAACAAATAGTAATATCATAATAGTTGAGCAAGTTAAAGAAATGTGATATAATATAATTAATCTATAATGAAGTGCAAGGAGTTTTATTATGAGTTGTATAACAGTAAATTCACTAACGAATCACTGGAATTTACTAGCTGATGAAGTTATAATGTTCAAAGAAGTTGACCTTGATGAGCTTCAAGACCTTTTTAAAAGCACTTGCAAATTTTTGGAAAAATACAGCAAAGATGATTTGGTGCCAAGAGAAATAGGTCAGGTGCTTTTAAGTATGCAAGATTTTGCTTGGTGGGTAGGGGAATTGGAAGAAACTCCATTGAATTGTTTGTATCAAGATTTGATTAGTATAGTTAATGAGATTAATCGTAGTTTTCTTTATTTTGGTTTTGAAAATGGCTATGCCGAAAACCGTATAAATGAGTTAAACAAAAAATCACAATGAGTTATATAACAAGTGCACCTTTTTTCGTACTGTTAATAACTATAAAGCAGTTTTTCTACTAATATAAAAATACCACTACCATGTAATTGTGATGGTAGTGGTATTTAGTTATATAAAACTTGTAATTATTACATATTTTTCAATTCGTTAAAGGCGATAATATAACCTTCAAGGTGGTCTGACTCTAAATCTATTAACAAATCATTATCTAGTACATCGGTTATTATTAGCTTTGGATAATCACAACTATATTTTCCTTCAAAGAAACCTTTTTCTAATGCTTTGACTAGGTGAAAAAGCTCCTGCCAATGATAAAATCCAAGACCATTTTCCTTTTCTTCCATAAGTGACGAAAAATAAAGGAAGTCCTCTATTTCTAGAAATAATTTACTGATTTCTTTCGGAATTAAACTGTCTTTATGATATGTAGTTAAAATGAGATAGGTTTCTTTTAACAGGACTTGCACTTCTTCAAGTGAGAGTTTTTTCAATTCAAAAACAGCATGAGTCATTTCTTGCCATTTACCGATTACACTATTTATTGTTTTAATTGTCATTTGTTTCTCCTTTCTTGATACCACACCATATAACACTTATGTAAAAGTCTATCAACACACGCTGAATATGTCCAAAGATGTGAGACATTAGAAAAATAGTATTTTATGTGTTCAGGCACATTATAAATATCAAGTATTTCAATATATTTTTTTCGTTTTTCTCCTGTAGACCAAACACCTTTTTTTACAATATCAAGTGCAGTATCAACAGGTACATTGTATTGTGTTAAACATTTAAAAAATTCTTCTCTTGTGACAAAAAAGTTCAAATCATTTAAAACAGATAAGTTTTTAACCTGATTAAAAGCTCCGTTTATATATCCATACAAACGTAAGACGGAATTAAAATCCCAAGTAATCTTTTGAAGCATATCTTCAGAAAAAGAACTGTAATCCACACTTTCTTTAGTTTCTTTAGTTAACTTTAAATAGTCACCCACAATGTTTTTTACAACCTGTAGATATAGTTTATTATCAAACTTACAGATGTCAGGAAGATTACCATATCTTTTTGAAAGTTGTCCAAGCTCCTCGCAACTTTTTACATCAACTAATGATAGTTGCCTGTAAGTCTTGCCATCGCACGATATAGAACAATATTTAGAATCTAATCGTTCATTAATTAATGAACGTATTTGAGGTGCAATACCTATTGTAAAATCAGGCAACTTTGGATTTGTATTTGTTCCCCAAAGAATTTCAGGAGCATAGAATTCAATATTAGTATTAAAGTGATTATAACTTGTGATACCAAGTAAATATGATATTATTGTTCCAGATAAATCACCAAAAGAAATAACTGGATATCCTTCTTCTTTAGAAAGTTTGGCTATTTCTTTTAAAATAAGAAAGTGATACGCAGTTTCGGTAGTATGTATTTTATTAAGTTCATTATTTAGAAGATTTAATATTCGTGTTTTAAACTCGCTAGAATTATTGTCGTAGAGTTTTTCTATTTTTTCATTACACAGGGCATAAATAATCTTTTCGGCTTTTATAAGTTCATCTTTTGATGGGGTCGTAAAAAACACATCTCCCACAGAGTTAATATTACTGTTTAATGTGATTTTAAATATCATAATATCTCAACTTTCTGTATTGCTGTATTACTTGAAGAAAATAGCAGCAGATTTCCTGCTGCTATTTTCTTTTACATATTAATTTAGCGCTTCTTAATTAATTTGAAACGTATCTTTTTCCAAATAAACATGTTCCGTTATCTTTCCTTAACACTAACAATGGTAACAGCGGCAGAAACTCTACCGCTGTTTTTTGCTATGTTTAGTTGTTTGTTGATAAATAAACCAACTTTGTTGTTTGACATACGATATGTTTTTAATCAGTTAAGATTGGCCATTTTTGCCAACAATTACATGCACACATACTTCCTAATCTCTGCATGTTTTTCATAGGTCCGTTTGGTATTGCACATTTGCCATAGCCGTCACAATTTGCAACTTGTCTTCCTTGTGAAACGCATTCCCTTGCGCCTGTCCAATATGCACAAGTCGCACACATTTTTTGATTACTACCAAAAAGTGACATTGTTATTTCCTCCCCTTTTAATATATATTTAATAGAATGTAATTCTATTATTTAATAAGTTTCTCACAGGTGTAAACTGTTCTATACTGACCAGCATATTGTTGCTGAAAATTATAGATAGCCTGATGTCGGCAATCAGCTTCTACAAGGGCTACACCCATTCTTCCATTATCAAATTCTTTTGGATAGTAAACTACTTTCCAAGTTTCTAATGGACCATAATATCCGCCATTATATCCCATAACAAACGCTCCCTTTGTTTTAAAATATTTTAAAAACCTTCTCAAGCATTTGTATTTAAATCTTTAATGTAATTATAAATAATTCCACAGATATAAACTTGTTTTTCCGCATCAGTGTTGGTTGCCCAACCATCATCTGAATCATACACAACATTGAAATATTCGGAAGCTTCTTTCCAAGTAAGATTGCAAACAGCATCTATAAAATATTTATCTTCACCATTTGAGTAGTCACAAGAAAAGCTCATACTTTTTTTTATAATATCCACCCATTTAACAATATGTGTATCCCTATCAAATGGATGTTCTTCTACTTCCTTCATATAAACCTTGCTATTCAAAACAAAGTTGCGACACTCGTCTTCAGTAATTGGTGTGTATGTAGCTTGGTTTTGTTCATACTTTTCAAAGTGCCACGCTCTAACAGCAACTTTTGATGCAAAGAGGTATAGATGTGCATCTCCATCATTTATATCTCTCTTACAAAATTCTTCAAGGATAATTTTTTTTACATTTTCATTTCCTTCATAGAAACTATTGGCTATTGCTTTGTGAATCATATCACGAGTTGCAATGTCATCAATAACATATAAGTACTTTTTTGCTATTCTATGAATTCCTTCAAAAAGATGCTCTGTTTTTCCTGTTCTTTCGACTACATCAAGGACATCACTATATCCTGATTCGATTTCAGAGAAAATGTCACTATAACAGATATTATAAAATTCATCTCTTGTACATCTATAAATTTTTGTCTGGTCTAACTCATTGTTTATTTCAATTAATTGGTTAATTTTTAAAACTGGAAGTTTTTTAGTTGCCAAGTCGCTTCTAATAAAAGCCTCACCCTCTGTACCACCAGTATAACGATGATAAATCCTCTTACCATCCCTCCAAACATAGAAGTAATTGTCTAAAATACTTAAGAGTTTATTTTCGTCACAAGGTTGGTTTAAATGATATTCAATATACTTTTTTACTGCATCAAAAGGAACTATATCATAGTGAGTTTTTTCTATTTCTTTATCCAATAATACACTATGGGTACAATCCGTATGGCATACAGAAGACATTAATCCATAAGCTATCTCATAGTATTTTCTTGAAGTTTCATCTGGTAACGGGTCAGCTGCTGCTTGGGCAGTACCACTTACCTTGTTAATTGTTGAACGTAATTTGTCTGCAAATCCCATAAATCATCAACCTTTCAAATTCTATTTACATTAGTAGTTGTTAACTCAATTATAGTCTTATAAGACTAAAAAGTCAACCTTATAATTCTGACTAATTGTTAAAAACTGTGCTAACATATTCTTATAAGACTAGTTAGGAGGTACTATATGGATATTAGTAAAAGACTAATCAGCTTGAGAAAACAATGTGGATACACTCAAAATGGGTTGGCCGAGAGAGCTGGTGTTTCACAAACTCATCTTCGTAGAGTTGAATTAGGTCAAGCTGATATTACAGTCGGTCATTTGCAACTTTTGTGTGACGCAATGAGTATCTCATTAAAGGATTTTTTTGAAGAAAAAACTGAAACAGATGAAATTTCCTCAGCTTTTTCTAATCTCTCACCTAAGCAACAGAAATTGTTACTTGCGTTTCTTGAAGATTTAGGCAACAAGGATTAATATATTAGGAAAGATGTAACTTTAATTCTTTCTTATACTTATAGTAAGAGTTTCTTGAAATTTTGCATAATGTCATTACGTCTTTATCACTGAGTGTGCCTCCGAATTCGAGGGCATGCTTTTTTATTATCTCTTTACATTTAATAGACTTTTCAGTAGTTAGTGTTGTCCCTTTTGATAGGCCTATCTTCTTACCATTCTTTTTACTTTCTCTCATACCCTGACTAATTCTAGTATGTAAATCTGTAACTTCCTTTTCAGATTGAAGGAAAGCTGATTTTATTTGTTCTTCAGCAAGTGCCATAAGTAGATTATTTATGAGATTAATGTTACCGGTGAAATAATCGTCAATTGCAGTATTACCTGTTTGAACTGAAATTTCTAAAAGATTAGTTTTAGTTGAATCAAATATTGATGTGTTAATAAGAGGTTCGTTAAGAAAGATTAAATTAATTCCAGATTCATATAAGGTTTTATAATCTTTGAATCCTTCATCGGCATTACGAGACATACGAGACACACTATCAAAAACTATAGTATCTCCAGTGTGTATTTGTTTCATAAGTTTATCCCATAATGGTCTGTTCTGAGTTGTTCCTGTGTAAAACTCTTTTACAAGTGTTGCCTCAGGATATAGTTCTGTAATATTAGTGACCTGTCGTGTTATTCGTTGATGTTTTGTACTGACTCTGCAATAACCGTAAATTATGTTAATCACGTCCTTTATAGTATTGAAACAAACTTTACTTAGTTTTGATACTTATATTATGTCGTGTTTTGTTCGTTTCGGGAGCCCCTTTTTCTCAAAATTAGTACATTGTTTGCAAAGGTTACTTTTGATACTGGAATTGTGATGGAAATTTTGTTATAATTAGTATCGATGTATATTGAAGGGAGTATTTGCAGCGTGGCAACTTGTAAACCTATAGATTATGATCTTTTATGTGATGAACTTTTGAAGCATTACCTAGAACCGGAATGTTACTCGGCTACAAAGATACCAACTAATTTTGTAACTTCTAATGTGACAGCAACAACGATTGATGAGTATATTAAACTTTTGAGTGTGGGTTATATTAATGTTAAAATTAGAGAAGAACTGGATGCATACATCGATGAACTTCTAACAGACAAATGGTTTCACCAATGGCCGTTGATACGGTTTGAATTTGCTTTAAGAGAGTTGCGCAGAAAAACTGAAGTTAATTATAAGAAAAAGAAGAAAACTGAAGAAACTTTAGATTATGAATTAGATATATTAAGTTCATTAGCTAAAGAAGGTTGGCCGAATGCAATGGTGCAGATAGGCGTGCATAACTACATATATGGTGAACCTTCTAAATATAAGTATGAGGCATATATTTGTCTATGCGTCTTTGCACATCGCAAAGGATATCGACTTAGTGGACATCATCTTTTTACGGAATTTATAACTGGCAAGTATGAACAACTTTGTGAGGAACTTCAACTGTTAGTTTTAAAGGAATTATCCACCTGGATTTTAAAAGTAAATGGCGCTACTTTTGACAATTACATAGAAAAGCTTGACGATTACAATTTGGCTTATTATAAAAAGATGTGTAAAAAGATCGATAAATTAAAAGAGCCTGTTTCAAATAGATTCTTTATGAGAAACACATCTGGAAAACTTTTTTGGCCAGACGATGAAAGTCCTTATGATATTAAGTTTTGAAATAACGTATCAAAAACGGAGGTGTGATAGATGGGATATTGGAGTAAGCCTAATGTGTTTAAAGTACAGGGCTTTTTAGAAATTCCTATGGGTGAGCATAGAGTTAAAATTGCTGGTGTTAATGTAGAGAGATTTACTAAAACAAAAAAGAGATGTTATGAAATTTCTTTAAGGGTCTCTGGATATCCAGGTAAGATTTGGCATCATATTTGGTGGTCGCCAAATGAAGAAGATAGAAGTGACTTGGATTTTTTAGCATTTTTCAAAGCGTTTCAAATAGAAGATCATAATCTTAGAAATTATAAAAAATGGATAGGAAAAGAAGGCGGTGTTTATGTGTGGCATGAACATGGTCCGTCTAGAAGATTAAAACAAGATGAGTATGAGATGATGGTTCGTTGCTATCTCCCTATCGAAAAACTAGAACAACTGCCACCGTGGAGTGATCGACCCATAAGAGATTATCTGGCGCTCTAAATTGAAAAATAAAAAACTAGAACTAATCTCTATGAGAATAAGTTCTAGTTTGAATTATGAAAAATATTTAATATGGTCTTGTGTTTCGGTCACGAGGTTATCTATTGGTTCATTTAATTTTAAAGTTTTATTTGCATATGTATAAGCGGCTTTTAAATCTATTTCATATAGTATTTTTACAACATGTGTGAGAACATCTATATGGTCGTCGACATATGTAGCAAATAAATCTGAAATCATATGAATGGGTAGTTTATCTATAAAATAATAAGGGTAAGTTTGACAAAATGATTTAATCTTTTCGTGGTCGTCATAAGGGTCGGGAAAACTTTCATCTAGTTTATGACAAAGTTGATTCAGTTCGCACCACAGATTTAAAAAATTTTGTTCACTAATAAAATATCTATAGTCTGCCCAATAATGAACAACGATAGCATAGAACATTTTGAATTGTACTATGTTAAGTTTACTTAAACCTTTGTATAAGGAACGACGAACAACATTTTCAAATTCAGAATCAATACTCATTAGATATTCACCTCACTAGTCGGCTGAGTATAGGTATACCAATGCTTTATAAACTTCATTTAATTTAGCTTATTTTTAAAAGGTCGGGATATATTATGATTACATTAGAAGAAATTGTTAGTAGACTTAAAGATAAAACAGACTATTCTTTTACTTCCAATAGAATAAGTTGGGAACCACAAAAAGCAGATAACTATGTGTTGCCTGAATTTGTTATTAAAGAAAGTAAAGCTAATGGTGCTGAAACTAAACTCAAAAACAAGTTAAGTAAAGTTCTAGCATTTATTGATTCTGTAAAACACAAACGTTCCAAAACAGGTTGCACTATTATGCCCATAAGTGTAACAAATAAAGATAATCTTGCTATTTGGAAAAATGAAAAAGGTGTTTCAAGAGCTATTGCTTATATGATTGAAATAGGATTAATTAGTGTTGAAAATGATAAGTATCAATTTGGTGCATATAATGACAAGGATAACAAAAGCAAGTCATATCGTTATTATAAAGAAAATGAAGATAAAATAAAGACGTATTGCGAAGAACATAATATTGAGCGTTTTATAGTTGAAAATACAGTTTATTCTATGTCTGAACTTAAAAATGTACATACAGGTATTGATAAATCAAAAGTGCGTTTTACATCAAGAGTTAAACTTATAAAACCTATTGAACTGAGTAGGGCTGAATTTGAAAAACAACTCACCTTATGTTTATATGAGAATTATCCAGGCTTAAGATTTCATATTTTAAAAACCAATGAAATTAATGAA
Organism: Candidatus Fimenecus sp.; assembly: GCA_045632525.1. GTDB lineage: Bacteria > Bacillota > Clostridia > Oscillospirales > Acutalibacteraceae > Fimenecus. Next base: position 18,857 of record JAZQWV010000019.1, on the reverse strand, counting down.
AGATATTATAAAGATTATCCTGAATTTCGTATTCGTTTCCAGCCCAACTTCACTTGGTCGGATGATGGTCTTTATGTGTCAGGTATAGGTATTCGAGCTACAAATTCTATGACGAATCTAAAAAAAGAACACAGAAAAGATGTTTTAAATGAGTATGGATTTACACTTGAAAAGGATATAAATGCTTCTGTACCACGTATAACATTATCTTTAAATTCTGGTTATTGGATTGATGAGTCAGAAGATATGTACGAGCTCATATATCGTATTATGGAGCCAAGTGGCGTATTCACTAAGGAAAAACGTAAGGCAATTAAGAAACTTCATATGAGAGCTTATTTTGATTCTGGGGACAAGTCTGTGGGACATCATACTTGGTTAACTATGGAACAAGATGGTGTTGCAAGAGACGATGTTTGTGATAAGATGTCGGAATTCAGAGAAGCAATCATTAAAGCAGAAGGTGGAAAACTTTATGGTAGTGATATTTTCTATATAGAATCTTGTGTGTATCTTATGACACTTTATGATTTATTATCTGCGGGACATAAGGTATGGCAAGTATATGACTGCTTCTATTCAACTGGGTCAAGAGATTGGAAAGATATAGAGGGACAAGATGAAAAAGAAGGAAAAGAAATATTTGAAAATATGATTTCTAATGGAGTGAGAATTAATTTTGAAAATTTTATAAAAAAATATTGGGAGGATAATAATTAAAAATATATTATATTTTTAAAAAATTTATAAAAAAATTATAAAAAAAAATATAATAAATAATTATTATATATACAATAGCTGACACTTGCAAAAAGCTGACGATTTATCAAAAATCATCAGCTTTTCTTTTGGTTGCAGCATCATATTATTGATATTTTGTGCTATCAATGGGTGTGCAAATGATATGGTTAAAACAAATCGTTATCAAAAACATTCATACTTGAATAATAGTGATTAACAATTTCTTGTACTGAAAACTTACATTTAATCAACTCAACTGCAGTTATCAAACTCATATAGTCTGTAGTACAAGCTACTAGACTTTCTGCAAGTTGTTTCTTAAATGTTTTGTCATCATTAAGTTTAAAAGGGTTTTTGTCAAAGGATTCTAAGAACTCATTAAACTTATCATATGTTGTAATATTATAATGTTCATGGTTGATTTTATAATAAAACAACACTAAGTCGTGGGCTTCAATGCTATTGAGGGATTCTATTTCTTTTGTCAAAATTGCAATGGTTTCTTCAGGCGTTTTCATATGTACATACTTCTTTCTTATTAAATTATTTCAAATAACAACAGAGCACAAAATATTGTCATTCATATAATTTAGCTTAAATAAAGAACTCGAGTAGCAATTAACGCGACCTATTCATAAGGATAAAGATGTTTATTATATTATTAGCGATATTTATGGTAGTCGGTGAATGAGTTTGAACTTTGTTGAAATGTCAAAATAAAAGTATTATAATACAATATAGGAATATAAATTGATTTCGCTGGTGAATTTAACATCAAATCTCAATATACTACAAAACTGATGCAGAAGCACCATCGGTTGAGAGGGAACTAATTTATGGGGAAAATAGTAATTAATCAATATATCTTTTGTGATAGTTTTGAATCAGCAAAGAAAATAAGCAAAAGTTTTGAAGGGTTTAAATTTAAGTTTTATAGTCTTGGAAAAAATTCATATGTGTATGCAAAACGGTTCGTTAGAAAGAATCTACAGTCCACATATTATCCATATAAGGTCATAATCCAATATTCTATAGAGTATGATGGAGAATTTTTGGAATATGGCTTTTTGGATAAGAGAACTCAATGTAAATATCCGGAACTTATTCAAAAATTATCTATTGTAGATACATATGAAAAAATAGACACACTTTTTGAATATCAGTGTTTGGAAGATTGTATAGGTAGGGATATTTATTATTACGAAAATTTTGAGAATTTCTTTAACGATGAATTAAAGCCATATATGAACAAGATATATATGGCCTCTGTAATTGCTTTTGCAAATGAATATAATACCGCTTCCTTTTCAATTCATTATAGTGAAAACGGACAATATTATGAGCGAGGTTATTTTGCACAAGATTCTCATAATGGAATCTGTCCTAGTGAATATTGGGGTAATTTGGATACCGAACCAATATCAATGTTAATAGTATGGAAATGGATGAGTAAAAATCATAAATACCAAAAAGATCGTTTAAGTTCAGAAGCACGCCCTTTAACAGCAATAACATATGCATTAAATCGCTCAAATTTTGAAAGAACCTTCTATTCTGTTATCGGTTTAGAAAGTGTATTTACAAAAAGCGAGAAGAAGGTTAAGAAACAACTCAAAGAAACCATTACAAAAGTTTTTCCTGTAGTTAGTGAAAATGATATTGATTTGTTTTATAGCAAACGTTCTGATTTTGCACATGGTGACATAGTTTTCCCAGATTATTATGAGAGTAAAAAAGACATTCCTCATTGGAGTGATTATACAAATGCAGCTCAAAAATCAACAGCTCTTTTGATTATCACTTTAAGAGAATTGGTAAAGAGTGATGCAATAAAGATTTTGCTCGATTCAAATGATAATATTATTTTCGAAAAGCATTGGCGAGGTTATTAGATTGTGAAAGGATATGGTATGTTGATTAAAGATGACATAGTTTACTTGGCTAACAACATTTATGAAGAAGCATTGAGAGCCAATACATATTGGGAATTATTAAAACAATATCATACAAATGTAGATAAATATAACGATGAAATGAATTATTCTCCAGCCTTTTATAGTGTTATTTACACAGCACTTGTTGAAGGTTTGTTTTTAAATCTTTCAAAAATATATGATATACACCAAAACTCTTTAACAATAAAAACATTGTTAGGAAGTACAGAAACAATAACAATTAATGATTTGGATAAGGATGTTAAAGCAAAGTATGAGTTGTGCAACCAGAAGTTTCAGCATCGATTATCCTTAAATGAGGAATGTTTCTTCAAAGAAAAAGTATCTGAACAAAAACAAATCTGCGAACTACTTAATATTGAATATGCATATACTATAGTTGAATTAAATTTAAAACAATTACACGACCTTTATGTCAAGCGATTTAACAGTCTTAACATAATACGTAATAAGCTTATTGCCCAGCGAAACAAAATATATGTCCACAACGATAGAAATACAAATTTTAATTTTGAGGATATATATCAAAATCAACCAATAAATAATGAAGAGGCTGATGCCTTAATTGATTTCGCTTTAGATTTCAGTAGATATTGTATAGAAATTTTAACGGGCGTTTCAAAGGCGGAAACATATGTCAATATGAACGATTGGGAAGCAACTCTAATGCTCGTGAATATTGGGCATAAATATCAAACTATGCATATTAATGAGTTACTAGAAAATGAATAGAAAACCTGCTTACAAATCAGGTAAAACACGTTACAATGTAATCAGGAAAATTAAAAATGATGTGTTTAGTTTGATTTGTTAAAGCTTCACAAACTATTGGTGTACAAGGCTTTTGGGCTATGTTGGATAATGTATCAACAAAGCTCTATAAAAATTTGCGTTGAAATGATGGGTCTTATCGGTATGGGTAACAACCCAATGGTAGGCGCAACAGTTGCATGTGCAGTTGCTGTTGAAGAAGCAAGCAAATAAAATTTTATAAGGAAAGGCGTTAACGCCTTTCCTTTTTTTGTATACTTAATGAAAAAGAAGGTGTTTATAATGTTTTGGATAATTGCAATTGTTGTAGTAGTAGGTATTATTTATTTTGCAGCAAAATACGAAAAGGAAGAAAAGCAGACAAATGAAACGCTCTTTGATAATTATAGTAACGAATTAGATGATATTGCTCTGGTGGAAATAAACTCGCTTATGAAAACTTTTGAAACACAATATAGCATCCGTCGCAAATGGGGCGAAGGGTTGTCTGCAAGTGGTAGTTATGAAATTCAGCGTGGAGTTTGGGACCATGAAGCAAACAACTCCAATGGAACGGTTATTCGTTACGATAGTCATGAACCTATGTTTAGATTTGTATCAGGACCGTATATAAATAAAATATTAAAAAAACTTCCACTAATTTCTGAAAGTAATGACGAGTATTTTTGGAAAGCATGTGAACCTTATTTTGAAAAACGTTTGAACGAAGAAGCAAAGAAATTCTTTTTGCCATCAGATATTTATTCTGTCCATGTTTCAGCATCAAGTAAATCTTTGTATGTAGGTATCAGTGCGCAACCTAGCAACAATTAGATTTCTAGCAAAAAACACTAAACAAATTTCTCGTGAAAGATAAGTTTTAAATAACAAAAGACGGAGTGTAAAAAACTCCGTCTTTTTGTTTTTTATTTACTTGCGTCGTATGTTCCTGCGAGCATATGCTCTTTTTTCGCATCTTCAAGTTTTTGCAAGGCACTTTCTCTTGTCTTTTTCAATTTCTTTATGCGTTTTATGTTACCATATCCCAAGAAAAAGAATTGAATACCACCGACTAGCAAAGACAAACTACCAGCCATACCTGACAAGCCAAATATTTGCCACATACCCCTTAATGTATTCGTATCATATCCGTTTATTTCTCCGTTATTATAGCTTTTAATGTTGCTCATATTTTCAAAAAATATTTCATAAAAGTTCAATCCTTGAGCATAAAAACTGATTGCTACACCTATGAAAACAGCAAGTATTATACCCGAAACCGTCAAAAGTTTCTTTGACCAGTTTATCTCTTTTTCATAACTTTTCTTTGTTTCTTCAACTCTTTTAAAATGCTGTGTGCGAGTCAAAAGCACAACTTTATTAAGGGATTCCATATCCTCATCATAAATCTGATTAAGATAGTCCCTATTCATCATTTCGGGTTCAACATCAACTACATTATAATCGAAAATATCATTATAGCTTGCTGAAATATCTTCTTTTTGTGGATTTAAATTCTTTTCGTCCATAAACAAATCCCCTTTTATCGATTTGCATCATAAGTAGCGTTTGTCATATGTTCTTGTTTTTGTGCATCAAGCTTTTGAATTGCTTTTTTCATTAACTGTCTGCTTTTAAAAATTCGTCTTACATAACCAAAAATAAGAAACGGTGGAACGATTGTAACTACTACGGATATTAATGTTCCAATATATTTTATAAGACCTGTTACAACACTTGTGCCCATAAATTTATACCGAAGCTCTGCAACTAAACTCAAAGCTATCGCAACACCCAAAACCATTGCTATTGATTTGATTTGCTCGTTTCGTTCTTTTTTATAGTTTTCAACTATATCTGAATAATCTTTAATATATTGTGTGCGAGTGTAAAGAACATCATTGATGGCACCATTCATATCCTGACCGAAGATTGCTTGTTGATATTCTTTACCTTCAATAACATCTTCAAGCTCGGTCACAGTATTCTGGTCAAATATTGAGTTGTAAGTGCTTGAAATATCTTTCTTTTCACTCATCATTTTCACCTATTCTTCTGCGTTGTATGTACCTATTTCAATGCAGAGATTTTTTCTATCTTCAAGGTCTTGTAGTCGTTCGTTTTCTTTGTTTTTTATCTGCTTCATTCTAACTATAATACTTACTAATGGGAAAGATAGAACACAAGGCATGGCTAACACAATAAAAGCGTTTTCTCTTTCACGATGGGTAATAAAATTATTATCCAGTATCGCTGGAACAACTATATTTAGCAATATAATCTCAACTATAACATTTATAACTGAAAGAGTAATGCAAAAAGGTAAAAGCTTTTTTAATGTCTTTTTCTCTTGTTCAAAATATGTTGTTATGTCTGTATATTCTGCAATATATTCTGACCGAGTCATTTGTGGGACTTCTCGATATTCAGCAGAGTTTTCATACACTTTTTTCATATTCTTGCAACTCCGCTTTGTTTTGCAGCTTCCACAACTGCTTTTGCCACAGTTGTGCCCACTCTTTCGTCAAATGCTTTTGGGAGAATATAATCTTCGTTCAATTCTTCGTCACTCACAAGTGAAGCGATTGCTTTTGCCGCCGCAATCTTCATTTCTTCGTTAATATCACTTGCTCTGCAATCAAGAGCACCACGGAATATACCGGGGAATGCAAGCACATTGTTAATCTGGTTAGGATAGTCACTTCTGCCCGTACCCACTACCTTTGCTCCAGCATTTTTTGCCTTGTCAGGCATAATTTCAGGCACAGGATTTGCCATTGGGAACACAATAGCATTCTCTGACATTGATTTTATCATTTCTTCGGTAACAATATTTGGTGCTGAAACACCGATAAAAATATCTGCACCCTTTAATGCATCTGCAAGTGTGCCTTTTATATGATTTTTATTGGTGATTTCTGCCATTTGTGCTTGTGCTGGGTTCATCCATTCTTCACCAATGCAAAGAATACCCATTTTGTCGCACATTATAATATTCCCTGCGCCCATTTGATATATGAGTTTTGCAATCGCAATACCCGCCGCACCTGCACCGCTGAATACAACTGTGCAATCTTCAATTCTTTTATTCACAAGACGAAGTGCGTTTGTTACTGCTGCACCAACAACAACTGCTGTGCCATGTTGGTCGTCGTGAAAAACAGGAATATCAAGTTTTTCTTTTAATTTTCTTTCAATCTCAAAACAACGGGGAGCTGCAATATCTTCAAGGTTTATTCCGCCGAAGCTACCACCCAAAAGAGAGATACAATTAACGATTTCGTCAACATCTTTACTTCTTACGCAAAGTGGAATAGCGTCAACTCCACCAAATTCTTTGAAAAGCACGCACTTGCCTTCCATAACGGGCATGCCTGCTTCAGGACCAATATCGCCAAGCCCTAAAACTGCAGTGCCATCAGTTACAACAGCAACTGTATTCCAACGACGAGTGAGTTCATAAGACTTATTGACATCTTTTTGAATTTCAAGGCAAGGCTCGGCTACACCGGGGGTATAAGCCAAAGATAAAGACTCTTTATCATTTGCCTTTGCCCTTGTTTTTATTTCAATTTTGCCTTGCCACTCATAATGAAGTTTTAAACTCTCTTTTGCGTAATCCATTTGCTTTACTCCCACTCACTGACGCAAAAAATATTCGTCGTCAGCAATAAAATATGTTCTGATATATCCATCCATTGATACGAATACTATCTCCCCCGTTTGAGAGAGATAGTAAATCTTATCATTATCGTTTTCGTCTGTTTCATATTTCGATTTGGCATCAGGATTCTGTATCACCGCATTTGCTTTGATAAGATATTCTTCTGCCGAATCACACCTAGTAGCCTCACCATGTTCGAGAAAATGGTCTATCAGCTTTTCGGGTGTACGAAACATTAAAATTTTTGCCATTAGTGTTCAACCCAATCTCTTGAGCGTTCAACTGCGCGAAGCCATCCACGATATCTCTTTTCGCGTTTTTCAATATCCATCTGTGGCTCGAAAACCTTATCAACTTCACGGATTTTTGCAATTTCTTCTGTGCTTTCCCAGAAGCCTGTTGCAAGACCCGCAAGATAAGCCGCGCCGATAGCAGTTGTTTCAACCATCTTTGGTCTGTTAACATTTGTTCTAATCATATCTGACTGAATCTGCATCATAATATCACTTACTGATGCACCGCCGTCAACACGAAGTTCTGAAAGCTCAATATCTGAATCCTGTTTCATTGCTTCAAGCAAATCTGTCATCTGATATGCGATTGCTTCAAGAACGCTTCGGCAAATATGAGCAGAATTAGCGCCACGAGTAAGACCTACAATAGTACCACGAGCATACATATCCCAATATGGTGCACCAAGTCCTGTAAATGCAGGAACAAAATAAACACCGTTTGCATTTGGAACACTCTCTGCTAATTCGTCGCAACGACGAGCAGATGGAATAAGCTGTAAATCGTCACGAAGCCACTTGATAACTGAGCCCGCATTAAAAGCAGAACCTTCAATAGCATAAGTAACCTTATCGCCTATTCCCCATGCAACACCTGTAACAAGATTGTTCTTTGACTCAACTCTCTTGTCACCTGTATTCATGAGCAAGAAGCAACCTGTACCGTATGTATTCTTTGCTTGACCACTTTCGAAACAGCCTTGACCAAAAAGTGCTGCGGGTTGGTCACCGATTGCGCCAGAAATTGGCACACCTGCCAAATCTTCAATACCCATAACACTCTTTGCAACTGTTCCGTAAACCTTACTTGATGGTACTGCTTCAGGAAGCATTGCCATTGGAATACCGATTTTTTCGCAAAGATATTTGTCCCAGCAAAGCTTGTCAACATCAAAAATCATTGTTCTTGACGCATTTGAATAGTCAGTAATATGAACTGCTCCACCTGTTAAGTTCCAGATAAGCCATGTTTCAACTGTACCGAAAAGGAGTTGACCTTTTTCTGCTAATTCTTTTGCGCCCTCAACATTGTCGAGAATCCATTTGATTTTTGTTGCAGAAAAATATGCGTCAACAACAAGACCTGTATGGTCTTTAATATATTGTGTTAATTCTTCGTCTGCTTTTATTTTTTCACACATATCAGCAGTTCTTCTACATTGCCAAACGATAGCATTATAAACAGGTTTGCCTGTTGATTTATCCCATACAATTGTTGTTTCACGCTGATTTGTGATACCAATTGCCGCAATATCTTCTGCAGTTGCTTTGCTTTCTGCCATAACTTCCATAACAGATTGCAACTGTGAAAAGAGAATTTCCATTGGGTTGTGTTCAACCCAACCTGTGTGTGGATAAATCTGTGTAAACTCGTGTTGAGCTTTGAAGCAGATATTTCCCTTTTTGTCAAAAAGAATTGCTCGTGAACTCGTTGTTCCTTGGTCTAATGCCAATACGTATTTTTTCATTGTATAACACCTCAAATATATAATAGATATTTTTTAACTAATTCCCTAATCTTAGTTAAAAATTAACATTTGCCATTTTTGATAAGGTCTGCTTTGATTTTGTTTGCTTCTTTCACTGCTTTTGCATCGTCAATTAAATTGTGTAATCCTTGCCAATGGAACACTCTTCGTTTAAACCAGATTGACGACGCGTGTTTATAGAAGAATGATGGACAAGCTTTTTTAAGTGGCGCATAATTCACATTATATGCATCAAGCAAATTATAATATGTTGGCGCTTTATGAAGGAATGTTGAGAATGATGGATACCCCTTCTCTGCCCAAGCGTTCTCTGCCATTGCTCCAAGTCGTGGGAATGTGAGAAACTCAAGACGCTTCATATTTGGAACATATTCTGTCCACATCTGCGCTTCAATGCCCCAAGTTTCTTCGTCTTTATCAGTTAATGCACCATTGTCTTCACAAACCATTTTAAGTGTATTCCAGCCATAAGGAAAATCGAAATAATATGGATAACAATGAGTGTTGATAAGTTTTCTTCCACGTTTTAGTTCGTTTTTAACTAAATCGTCGTCATCACCCATTCCGCATATATCCCAAGCTATATCAGGAGTCAAAGTATCTGCGTTTTCAATCTTATCGTAATTCCACATCATTGAAGAATATCCCTTTTCTTTGAGATAATCATTCACTTTTGCCATAAAGAACATTTGCAAGTGGTCTTCGTCACGAAGATTATTGTCTTTAATTGCCTTTTGACAATGTGGACAATTCTTCCAACGCATTTTAACTGCTTCGTCACCGCCGATATGAATGATTTTGTCTGGGAAAAGTTCAATTAATTCATCAATCACATCATAAACGAATTGATATGTTGTTTCTTTACCCGCACAAAGAATGTCGTGTTTAACGCCCCAATGAGTTGCAACTTCTAAATCACGGTCAAGGCAAGATAAATAAGGATAACAAGAAATGGTTGAAACGCTGTGTCCCGGAATATCAAATTCAGGAATCACCTTGATTTTTCTTTCGTGACAATAAGCGACAATTTCTTTTATATCTTCTTGTGTATAATATCCACCGTGAGGCTTATGATTGAAATTTGTGTGACTTCTCATTGAACCTTTTTCAGTGAGCAATGGATATTTTTTAATCTCAACTCGCCAACCTTGGTCTTCGGTCAAGTGCCAATGCAAAACATTAAGTTTATGAAGTGCCATAAGGTCAACGATTTTTTTCACATCCTCAACAGGATAAAAATATCTGCCACAATCAAGCATGAATCCGCGATAAGAAAAACGAGGATAATCGAGTATCTCTGTATATGGCAACTTGCCTTCTTTTTGTAAAAGCATCTGCTTTAAAGTCTGCAAACCATAGAACAATCCTGTTTCAGTTTTCGCATTAATATAAACTCGTCTGTTTTCACATTTGAGAGTATATCCCTCGTCATATTCAAAACTTTCATCAAGAGTGAGAATGATTGATTTTTCTTCACCCGTATCTTCGTGAATGCAAATCTTTTTATTAAAGTTTTTACGCACAAACTTTACAAAATCTTCTGAAAAAGAATATGGAGAGATTATTGTCCCTGCGTGAAGAGTAAACCCTTTTTTATCACTATTTGTCAAAATACTGACAGGTTGTGGGATAATATTAAACATCCGTTTCATCCTCCGTGATTTAATGTTAAAATTATACAATTTTATTCTATCATAAAATCTTTATAACTACAACACAAAATAGTATATATTTTCTCTTGAAATTGGTTGCATTATATAGTATAATAGGTCGGTAAATAACTGATTGCCTTAATTCAGTCGTGTGCCGTGTGGGTCCTGTGCGGCGGGGCGCTGTGAACCATGTCAGGCGGGGAACCGAGCAGCATTAAGCGGTTTGCACCGGGCGCCACAGTCTGCCTGCACGACACATGACTGAGTTAAGGCATTTTTACTAGGTGCTCAAGGAGGAGAAAATATGTATCGTGCGTTTTATCGAAAATACCGTCCGTCAACATTTACAAGCGTTGTCGGTCAGGAGCACATTACAAAAACACTTGAAAATGCTGTGAAATCTGGCAAAACAAGCCATGCTTATCTTTTCACAGGTTCTCGTGGTACAGGCAAAACCTCTTGTGCAAAAATTCTTTCAAAAGCAGTTAACTGTCTTAACCCAATTGACGGAAATCCTTGTAACGAATGCGAAATCTGTCGTGGAATAGACAACGGTTCAATTCTTGATATTATTGAAATCGACGCTGCTTCAAACAACGGTGTTGATAATATACGTGATTTGAGAGAAGAAGCAAACTTTACACCTGCTAATGCAAAATACAGAGTTTATATTATCGACGAAGTTCACATGCTCTCAATCGGCGCATTCAATGCACTTCTCAAAACTCTTGAAGAGCCTCCTGCTCATGTTATTTTTATTCTTGCAACAACAGAAGTTCACAAACTTCCTTCAACAATTCTCTCTCGTTGTCAGCGCTTTGATTTCAAACGAATCGAACCTGAATCAATTGCAGAAAGACTCAAAGAAGTTGCAGTAAAAGAAAATCTTACACTTGCAGATGACGGTGCAATGCTCATTGCCCGTATTGCAGATGGTGCGATGCGTGACGCGCTCTCGCTTTTAGACAGATGTTCATCAGTTGAAGGTGTTATCGACTCAACTGCGGTTGCAAAAAGTGCTGGCCTTGCAGGTCGCGAATACATTTTTGAACTTTGCGATTCAATTATCGAGAAAAACCCTGCAAAAGCACTTGAAATCGTTGACAGACTTTATAACGATTCTTGCGATATGGAGCGTCTTATTACAGAACTTACAAGTCATTTCAGAAATCTTATGGTTTCAAAAGCCGTTAAGAATTTTGAGAGTATGATTATCTGTTCACAGGGCGAAATTGATATAATTCGTCAACAGAGCGAAAAAACAACTCTTGCCACAATTATGTCTTGTATTGATATTCTCACAGCATCTGCTTCAACTATGAAACAAGGTGCTAACAGAAGAACAAGTGCAGAACTTTGCATTATCAGACTTTGCACACCAAGTCTTGACACAGATGTTAACGCAATTCTTCGCAGACTCAGCGAATTGGAAAGTGCTATAAAATCTGGCAATATTCAGGTTAAAGCAGAGCCCGTTGTAGCTCCTGTTAAAGAAGAACCAAAAGAAGAAGTTAAAGCACCTGAAACAAAACCTGAGCCAAAACCAGAACCTAAAAAAGAAGAACCTATTGCTCCCCCTCCTGTCAAAGAAGAAAAAGTGCAACCCGCACCACAACAGATGGGCACAGTTGCTTTTGACAGATGGCCAGAAGTTCTAGATAAGCTTTATGAAAACGACAAGAGCCTTATAGTTATGCTTTCAGGTTCAAGCGCATTTGTGCATCAGGATAAATATTTGTTAATCAAAGGTTCACCCGTTCTTGAAATGTATCTTAAAACCGGTGAATATTCAAAGATTATAAAACAAGCAGTTACTCAAGTAACTGGCAAAAATTATACCCTTGCAGTTTATAACAACAAGCAAGAAGAAGCGCCAAAAAATCCCCTTTCTGACCTTGTGTCAAAGGCAAAACAACTTGGTGTGAATATTGAGGAGGATAAATAAAATGAAAGCAAGAATTCCAAATCAAGGCGGTCAGGCAAATATGATGAAACGCCTTCAACAAATGCAAGATGATATGGCTCGTGTTCAGAAAGAATGCGAAGAAGCAGAATATTCAGCATCAGCTGGTGGCGGTGCTATTGATGTTAAAGTTAACGGCAAGCACCAACTTGTTTCTGTTAATATTCAACCAGATGTTGTTGACCCAGAAGATGTTGAAATGCTTGAAGATTTGCTCGTTGCAGCAGTTAACGAAGCAATGAGAAAAGCAGACGAAACAATGGAAAGAGAAATGGGCAAAATCACAGGTGGAATGAACATTCCAGGTCTTGGATTCTAATTTGAGGTAAACTATGGCTATTGTATCACTTGAAAAGTTGATAGAAGAATTTCGTAAAATGCCCTCTGTCGGTGTAAAATCGGCGGAGAGAATGGCTTATTATATTCTTGGACTTGATGACAGTGAAACAAAAAGCCTTGTTGACGCTATAAACAATGCCCACACAAACATTCACACTTGTAATGTTTGTTGTAATCTTACCGAAGGTGAAAAATGCACTATTTGTAGCAATGCAAACCGTGACAATTCAACAATCTGTGTTGTTGAAAACCCGAGAGATGTTGCGGCATTTGAACGCACACATGAATATAAGGGTACATATCATGTGTTGCACGGTGTAATTTCACCGATGAACGGAATTGGTCCTGATAATATTCGTATTAAAGAATTAATCAGCAGAATGGCTGACGATTCTGTCAACGAAGTTATCATGGCAACAAACCCCACAGCAGAAGGCGAAGCAACAGCAATGTATATTGCTCGTCTTCTCAAACCAATGGGTATTAAAGTAAGCCGTTTGGCTTATGGTATCCCCGTTGGTAGCGACCTTGAATATGCAGATGAGGTAACACTTTCCAGAGCAATTCAGGGCAGAAATCTGTTATAATGTAGGGAACGACGCCCTCGTCGTTCCGTTGTATTGATATTTGAGGAATTAGTCATGGCAGAGAAGAATCCAAATACTACAATTGCACAAAACAAAAAAGCTCTGCATGATTATTTCGTGATAGAGTCTTTTGAAGCAGGAATTGAGCTTGTGGGCACAGAAGTCAAGTCTTTAAGACAGGGCAAATGCAATCTTAAAGACGCTTGGTGCAGTATCGTTGAAGGCGAACTCTTCGTCAACGGTATGCACATTAGTCCCTATGACCACGGCAATATTTTCAACCGTGACCCAATGCGAGTGCGCAAACTTTTAATGCATAAAAAAGAGATTATGCGACTTCTTGGCACAACAAAACAAGACGGTCTTACATTAATTCCGTTATCTATATATTTCAAAAAAGGACGAGCAAAAGTTCAGGTTGGGCTTTGTAAAGGAAAAAAGCTTTACGACAAGCGTGATGTTGCCGCTAAAAAAGATGCTCAAAGAACTATCGAGCGTTCCCTTAAAGAACAATCAAGATAATTACAATTCGGATGCGTCAGCATCCTCTTAATTCTTCATTTTTCACTATTCATTCTTCACTTTTCATTTAGAGCGAAGCGATATATTCGGGGATGAAAGGATTTCGACGGGGATTTTGAACTGCGATAAGCGAGTAGTGGAGTCTGACCACTTTAAAACGGACGGTTTATAAAAAATAAACGACAAAAACGAAAAAGTACTTCTTGCTGCTTAATTAGCGGCGAGCATTCCCTCGAGAGAACTGCGACTCGGTACGGAGTGTCATTTAGCAGTAAATGTGAACGGATAACCGCCTTGTAGTCCGTCACACATCACAGGGCTACTGAAAGGAATGCCTGTTTGTCGGCTGTCCCGTAGGGAATGACAATAGATAAACTACACTCGTAGAAAGTTTCAGGAATAGATTTTCGGACGTGGTTTCGATTACCACCATCTCCACCAGAAAAAACAAAAGTTCCAATTATAAGTTGGGGCTTTTGTTTTTTGTCTAGGTAATCGAAACCACATAGTCCATCTTTTGTGTCAGCAAAAGGGACATATAAATGCGAAAGGTTGCGAAGCAACGAACGAAGCGAAGCTTCGGTTCTCGCCATCTCCACCATTAAAATAAAAAGTTCCGATTTTTCGGGACTTTTTATTTTTGTTGAATTGTTTATTTGAATGTGATAAAATTTATTTATACATTTCAAACAAAGGGGATTTGTTTTATGGGAAAGAAAATTATTGTTGCCGGTGGTGGCCACGGTGGTATTGCTGCTGCAATGCTTCTTGCTAAACGGGGCTTTGATGTTACCGTTTATGAGAAGAATGCGAAAACAAAAATGGGTTATGACTGGACAGATATTTTTGATAAAAAAGGTCTTTTAGCTATTGGATTGCCAATTCCTGATAAAAAGCTTTATAACCTTAAAAATGATGTTACTTTCTATGGACCTGCAATGGAAACAGCTCTCACACAGAACACTGAAGACGACAGAAAAGAAATTCAGATGGAGCGCCGAGAGATTTATAAATATCTCATTTCTCACGCAGTTGAAGATGGAGTTAAGTTTGAATATAAACAAAACATTCTTGGCCCTATTCTCTATGGTAACCGAGTTGTTGGTATCAAAACAGAAAAGGGCGAGTATTTTGGTGACCTTGTAATTGACGCTTGTGGACTCAACTCCCCTGTCAGACAAAATTTGCCTGAATCATTCGGTGTTCAGAATAACCCTGTCGAATATGAACAATTTTATGTTTACCGTGCATTCTTCAACAAAACAGCCGAAGTTAACGACGATGAGAAGTTCAAAATCATTATGCTTCCCAACAACCAATTGGGCATTTCTTGGGTTGCAACTGAAGAAAAATACACAGATGTACTTATTGGTCGATTCCACAGTTTTGACCTTGACTATGCTAACGAACAAATCGAAAGTTTGAGAAAAACAAACCCAAGCATCGGCACAAAGATTGTTCGTGCAGGCGATTTTGCGAACATCCCTGTTCGTCAACCTTTGGGTATTATGGTTGCAGACGGTTATGCTGCTATTGGTGACTCTGCTTTTATGACTGTACCCGTAATCGGTTCAGGTATCGCAAACGCTCTTAAAGCTGCAAAGATTCTTGCAGACGCAATTTCCGCTGACAAATCATTGTCATATAGTGCAGAAACTCTTTGGACATATCAGAAGAATTACTATAAAGAAATTGGTGCAGCAATGGCACCTATGGCTTGTGTTAAATTGTTGCTTACACGCCTTGAAGGACATGAACTCGACTATATCTTTGCAAAAGGAATTCTCAATGCAGAAGATATGACAATCGACGCAGAATCTTCAAGCCTTGGTGCAATGCTCAGCGGTATGACTCCTGCTGATATTAAAATTAAAGTGCAAGGTCTTCTCAACAACAAAGTCATTCTTAAAAAAGTTATAAATATGGGCTTGCAACTTGGCAAAGCAACTGCTGTTACCGCTGCAATGCCACCTATTTATAACCGTCAGGCAGTGCTTAAATGGGTTAAAGAATACAACAAATGCTTTAAGCACTAAAATATTGATAAAAATAAGCACTCTCACCCCTTGAGAGTGCTATTTTTTTGCTATTTTGCATTTACTTTTAAGCTGTTTTATTGTATAATGTCTATAATTATAATTTTGTGGAATGGGTGGCATTAAAATGAAAAAAGGCACAAAGAAATTTTTAGGTTTTGCAATTCCTGCAACTGTACTCGGCATTGTTGCGAGAAAGAAATATGTTGATATTCGTTATGGCGTTAAAGGACCAAAACCTGTTATCACTTTTACAGAATCAACTGATGCAAAATTAGACGAAATTCACCTTACTGCTCACAGAGGACTTTCTTCAATCGTCCCTGAAAATACTATCGAAGCATTTAAAGAAGCAGCAAAGCACAACTATTATGCTCTTGAATGCGATGTTCACTGCACAACTGATAACAAATGGGTAATCATTCACGACTATATGCTTCAGTCAATGGCAAAAGAAAAGGGCGACGTTAAGAAAATGTCTTATGAAACTCTTTCAAAAGTTAAATTCACAAACGGTGCAAACATTGAAGATTATCCTGACGCAACAGTTTGCCTTGTTGAAGACTTTATTGAAATCTGCAAAGAAGCAAATATTCGTCCTATGATTGAAGTTAAGGACAAGCGTGTTGAAAAAGTTGCAGACTTGCTTGAAATTATCCGTAAATATGACATTGAAAAAGATGTTATCCTTATTTCATTCCACGCACCTGTGCTTCGTGAATTCAGAAATCTTTCACCAGATATGGAATTGTGGTATCTCATGCACACAATTACAGACGAAAAACTTCAGGAATGCATTGAAAACGGCAATGGTGTTGCTTTTGAAGCAAAGCGTGGCAAGCCTGAAATGATTCAAAAAATTCACGACAACAATCTCACTGCTGCTTGTTGGACAGTTGACACAAAAGAAATGCTCAACAATATGATTGCAAACGGCGTGAAATACATTACAACAAACGCAATTCTTCCTGAATAAGAGGTATAAAATGACAGACTGCAAAAAAATTGCTGAACTCATTTTCAGCGATGTGGACAAGTCCACAGAATATTATGAAAATCTTTATCCTGTAAGAGATTTGCCTGAAGGCGCAAGAGTAACAAGATTTGCTCCAAGCCCAACAGGGTATCTCCACTTTGGTGGACTTTATGCGGGTTTCGCATCAAAGCTTACTGCTGAAACTACAAACGGCGTGTTTATGCTCCGTATTGAAGATACTGACAAAAAGCGTGAAGTAGAAGATGGTGTTACAGGTATTGTAACAGGTCTCAAAGCTTTCGGCGTTACTCCTGACGAAGGCGTTACCGGCTTTGATAGTGAAGATGGAAAATATGGTCCTTATACACAGAGCCTTCGTAGAGAAATCTATCGTACATTTGCTAAAAAATTAGTCGAAGAAGGCAAGGCTTATCCTTGTTTCTGCACACCTGAAGACCTTGAAGATATCAGAAACCGTCAAGAAAACGAAGATATCAAAGGCTATTATGGCGCTTATGCAAAGTGTAGAGATTTAAGTGATGATGAAATCATTCAAAAAATCAATGCAGGTATCCCCTTTACTGTTCGTCTTCGTTCAATGGGTGATATTTCAAGAAAAATTGCATTTGACGATATGATTAAGGGCAAAATTGAAATGAGCGAAAATGTGAATGATGTTGTTATTCTTAAAACTGACGGAATACCAACTTATCACTTTGCTCACGCAATTGACGACCACTTAATGCACACAACTCATGTTGTTCGTGGTGACGAGTGGATTGCCTCTGTTCCACTTCATATTGAACTTTTCAGAACTTGTGGTTTCAAACTCGTTAAATATGCTCACATTGCCCCAATTATGAAAGAAGAAAATGGTGGCAAGAGAAAACTTTCAAAAAGAAAAGACCCTGAAGCTAATGTTTCATTCTATATTGAAAAGGGTTATCCTGAAGCATCTGTTAAAGAATATATGCTCACAATCCTTAACTCAAACTTTGAAGACTGGCGCAGAGCAAACAAGAATGAAGACATCAACAAATTCCCATTTAATCTTAAAAAGATGAGCGTTTCTGGCGCACTCTTTGATATGGTTAAATTCAACGATGTTTCAAAGAATGTTATTTCAGTTATGACTAACACTCAGGTTTATGACCTTATTGTTGATTGGGCAAAGGATTATGACAAAGAGCTTTATAATCTCTTTGTTGCTGACGCTGATAAGGCAAAGGCAATTCTCAATATCGACAGAGATAATCCAAAACCAAGAAAAGACATTGCTTGTTGGGAAGAAGTTAAAAACTATGTCGAGTTTTTCTATAACGAGCTTTACAAGGCTGACTACACACTTCCTGAGCATATCGCAAAAGAAGATGCAATAGAAATTCTTACAAAATATAAGGATGTTTATTCAGAAAGCGATAGCAAAGAAGATTGGTTTAACAAAATCAAAGAGCTTTGCTCAGCTTGTGGATTTACTCCAAACGTTAAAGAATATAAACAAAACCCAGAGGCTTTCAAAGGGCATGTTGGTGACGTTTCAACTGTTATTCGTGTTGCAATGACATCTCGTACAAACACTCCTGACTTGTATTACATTATGCAGATTCTCGGTGTTAAAGAAGTAATGGACAGAATTGACAATGCGATAAATTCATATAAAGAGGCTTAAAAATATGGAAGAAATTACAAATATTTCAAATTTTATACACGATTTCATTGATGAAGACCTTGAAAATGGTGTATATAACAAAGTGCAGACTCGTTTTCCACCTGAGCCAAACGGATATCTTCATATCGGTCACGCTAAGGCTATCTGCATAAACTTTGCTACAAGCAAAAAATATAAGGGCGAGTGCAATCTTCGTCTTGACGACACAAACCCACAGAAAGAA
>JAZQWV010000018.1:0-18693 GCA_045632525.1 Candidatus Fimenecus sp. | reverse complement strand
TTTCAAGAACAGCGCATTGGAATGTATCATCAAGACGGAAAATTGTTCTTGGCATTCCGATTTCGTTATTGAAATTACCCTCAGTTTTGAGTGTTTTGAACTTTTGAGCCATTACACAAGCGGTCATTTCTTTTGTTGTAGTTTTTCCAACACTACCTGTAAGACCAATTACAACAAGATTTTCAATTGAATGTCTATAAAATGATGCTAAATCAAGAAGTGCTTGTTTTGTATCAGCTACATTGATAACAGGTGCATCCACATCTGTTTCTTTATGGCTTACAATTGCGCCGACACCTTTTTTTGCCACATCCTCAATGAAATCGTGACCATCAAAACGGTCGCCCTTGATTGCAAAAAACAATGTGTTTTCGTCAACATCACGGCTGTCAATTGAAACTCGGTTTATTAACTTTTCAGAAGTAATGTCTGCGCCAAGTGCTTTCGCTACTTGTGTAACTGTTAAATTCATAACTACTCCTTAAAATATTCCTTTATTATTTCACGTTCATCAAAATGAATTTTTTCATTGCCTATTATCTGATAGGTTTCGTGACCCTTGCCTGCAAGTAATACCACATCACCCCGTCTCGCCTTTGAGAGTGCAAATTCAATTGCCTGACGGCGATTTTCGATGATTGCAAGTTTGGATTTTGTTTTTTCCATTCCACCGAGAATGTCGTTTATTATAAGCAAGGGGTTTTCAGTTCTTGGGTTATCACTTGTGACAACAGCTATATTTGATAACTCCCCTGCGATTCTACCCATTTCGGCTCGTTTGCTTTTATCTCTGTCTCCGCCACAACCGAAAACTGTGATAATTTTGCCTTTTGCGAAGCCTTTAACACATTTTAAAATATTTTCTAGCCCGTCGGGTGTATGGGCATAATCTATGATAACTGTAAAGTTTTTAGGTATTGGCACTCTTTCTGCTCTACCCTTAACTTGTTTGATTTTTTCTGTTGATTTTATTATTTCATCTACTGAAAAGCCTAATTCTAATAACGCCGACGACGCACAGAGTGAATTATAAACTGTAAATTCACCGGGTAGATTAATATTTATTCGCCCGATACAGTTTGTGCCGACAAGTTCATACTGAACGAAGGACTCATTGCAGATTACATTTTTTGCGGTATAATCCGCTTTATTGTCGACTGTTGAACAAGTCACAACAGGACATTCTATTCGCGAATGCACTGTTTTGACATTGTTATCGTCAATATTTACTATTGCTTTTCGGCTATTTTTAAACAATTCAAGTTTTGAGTTTATGTAATTTTCCATAGTGATGTGGTAATCAAGATGGTCAACTGTTATATTTGTCAAAATGGAAATTTCGTATTCCAAATCATACACTCTTTTTTGTGCAAGAGCTTGTGACGAAACCTCCATCACACAATATTCGCATCCGTTATTTACCATATTACGAAACAACTTTTGTAACTCCATGGGCTCTGGCGTTGTGAGAGTCGACTCTGTTTTGCCATTACCAAAATCATTTTCAATTGTTCCGATTAACCCGCATTTAAGCCCCATACCATTCAACATATTTTTAATAAAAAATGAGGTTGAGGTTTTTCCGTTTGTACCCGTTACACCAATTAGTTTAAGGCTTTTTGTTGGGTTTTCATAAAAATTCGATGCAATTTTAGAATATGTTTTTCTTGTGTTTTGAACTTTTATTTGTCTGTCGATTTTTAAATCCCGTTCAGTCAAAACAGCAACCGCACCATTCTGCACTGCTTGTTTTGCCATTTTATGACCATCAAACTGATTTCCATCTATACAGACAAACAATGTGTTTTCTTTGGTATCCTTAATTTTATCCGTTACTCTTTCAATTTCCACATCTTCAAACGCATTCAGCGTCTTCACACCTTGAAGAAGTGCAGAAAGTTTCATTTGAGTTGATACCTCTCTATTAAATTTTAATCGGCTACATTCACTTTTGAGCGGAAGTAAACCGTAATAACCGTACCTTGTGCATAAGTTGCACCAGGGGTGATATTTTGTTTATATGAAACAACTTCTCCACCCTGTGTTGTACCTGCAACTTTAATATTAAAGCCTGAATTCACAGCAACTCTGTTTGCTTCTGCAATTGACATGTTTGTAAGGTCAGGAATTTTTGCTGTTTGTTTATCAGCATTTTCTTCTGTATAAACAACAATAATTCCACCCTTTGGCATTGACTGTTTAGCAGATGGAATTTGTGAAACAACTGTATCACCATTTCCAACAACTTTTACTGTAAATCCACTTGCTTTTGATTTAACAACATTTGCTTTAATGCCAACGAGATTTGGCGCTGTGACTGTTGCTTTCGCCAATTCTTCGTCACTGTATTGTGGGTCAACATTGAGATAAGTTAATACATTCTCTAAAATTCGACCTGCAATTGGAGCCGCAATAGCACCACCTGTTGTAGCACCTTTTCTTGGCTCGTCAATTGCTACAAGAATTGCAATTTGTGGGTCATTAGCAGGAGCATAACCTGCAAATGATGCGATATTTTGACCAGGCACCTGAAGTTTTTCACTTGTACCTGTTTTACCAGCAACATGGTAACCTGCTACATAAGCATTTTTTGCTGAACCAGAGATACAAACTTCTTCCATAAGCTCACGCATAAGGTTAGCTGTTTTTTCTGAAATAACCTGTCTTCTTACAGTTGGTTTGTTTTCTGAAACAAGATTTCCGTTTTCATCAATAATCTTTGAAACAATATAAGGTTTCATAAGTTTGCCACCATTACCAAGTGACGCAACAGCAGTTATAACCTGAATTGGTGTTACTTGGAATGTTTGACCGAATGATGCTGATGAAAGTTCTGAAATACCCATTTTATCAAGAGTATAATAGCTTTTGCCCGGTACTGGTGCTGCTTCAGCAGGAAGGTCAATACCAGTTGTTTCTGTAAAGCCAAAACCTTCAAAATATTTAAAGAACATTTCTTTACCCATTTTTTGACCCAATGTGATAAAGAATGTATTACATGATGTTGGCAACGCCTGTCGAACTGTTATTGTGCCATGAGCAACGCCAAGATAGCAACTTTGAACATGGTCTGCAACTTTGACAGATGAATTACAAACATGAGTTGTTTCGGTTGTAATTACGCCTTCTTCAAGTGCTGAAGCCGCCATAATTACCTTGAAAACAGAACCTGGGTCATAAGCGTCACTTACTACTCTGTTACGCCATTGAGAATATTGTGCTTCAAGTTTTGCATTGCTCTTTGCATCTTCATCTTGCAATGCTTCAATTTCTTCTAAAACTTTGTTTGATGTTATTGTATATGGTTCGTTAAGGTCATAGTCAGGCTTTGTTGTCATTCCAAGAATTGCGCCTGTTTTAACATCCATTACAATTCCGTAAGCATGTTTAGCTTCTGAATCTTCAACCGCTTGCTGTAATTGCTGTTCAAGATAATATTGAATTACTTCGTCGATTGTAAGAACCAAGCTGTGACCTTGCTCTGCATCATAAGTTGTTTCATAGTCATTAGGCATTGCATCTGCAAGAGCATTCTCGGCTGTGATAATTCTACCAGGTTTACCTGTAAGTTCTTCGTTATATTGAAGTTCTACACCCGCTCTACCTGTATCGCCTGAGCCTGTGAAGCCAACAACTGTTGATGCAAATGAGCCAAGTGGATAATAGCGTTTTGTATCGGGGTCAATGCCGACAATCATATTGAGCTTGTGGTCTTTGTTCTCTTTTATAAATTCTTTAAGAGCATTTTTTTCATCATTACTGATTTGACCAACTATTTTTTCGTAGCCACTTGAACTTTTATTAACTTTTTTCTCAATTGTTTCTGCATTGAGTTCAAAGTTTTCCGAAAAATATTTTATAAGTAATGATTTTTGTTCATCTGTTGTAATTTTTGATGGATTTATGTAAACAAGCCAAGCAGAAGCACTTTGTGCGATGACTTTCATATTTGAGTCGTAAATTGTGCCACGATGAGCATTAACAATTGTGTCGCTCAACTGATTTCTTTCTGCTTTGAGTCTATATTCTTCACCATTTATTAACTGAATCCAAAAAAGGTTACCGATAAGCACTAACAAGAAAAGAGCAAATCCAAAAAACGCAATATGTGAACGCAATGACATATTTTTTGTAGGTTTTTTATTCATTTTTTCGTCTCCTCTCCACAATGTAACACTATCCTAAAATAGCACAAAACGAGAGTCAAGATTTCTCAACTCTCTTTGCTTTCATCTATTATATATTATTGTATTTCTTCGTTTATAACCATACCGTCAGTTGTTTTGCCGTTTGCCATTACTACTGAGTCTTCGCCTGACAAGTCAACATAAACAACTTGATAATCTTGAACTTTAACCATACCCAACACATTGAGTGCATAATCTTCAACCTTATTGATTGATATAACTGAGCTAAGGCTATTGTTAAGTCTTACCGTATCACTTTGAGCAATTTTCATTGCACTTTCAACCTGTTGAATTTCACGGTTGATTTCGTCAAGTTGCACACGGCTGTAAATAACCATTGCCATAAAGATTATAACCGCACAAGCAACTGCCAAGATTTTTCTTGCCTGCATTGCAGACTGCCTTGCCTCGTTTTGAATTTGTGCACGAGTTGGCTTTGGCTGTTGAACAAGCTTCAACTGTGGAGCTTTCTTTGGCTCTTCTTTTATCTTAGGAGCAGCACTGCTTGTTGATACAGTTTTTGGCTCAAAATATTCAAATTTATATGACTCGTATCTGTTATACTGTGCCATCCTTCTCTTCCTTTTCTTTCTACTTTATTTTTTCGATAGTACGAAGTCTTGCGCTTCGACTTCTGTTGTTTATATCTAATTCGTTTTGTTTTGCACTTATTCCCCTGTTTATGATTTTCCCCGATGGCGTATTGCCACAAACACAAACCGGAAATTCTTTTGGACAAGTGCAACCTTCCGTAAACTTTTTAAAAGTTTCTTTAACTGCTCGGTCTTCAAGAGAGTGGAATGTTATAATCGAAAGTTTTCCACCCACTTTCAAGCAGTCAAACATATCACTGACCGCTTGGCCAAGTCCTGCAAGTTCATCGTTCACTTCGATTCGAATTGCTTGAAATGTTTTTCTTGCCGGGTGACTGTCTCTGCGATATTTAGCAGGGACAGAATCTTTTATAATCTCTGCAAGTTCAATTGTTGTTTCAATTGGTTTTTCGTTTCTTGCTTTAACTATATTCTTTGCGATATTGCGAGAGAATTTTTCTTCGCCATACTTATAAATAATATTGCTGAGTTCTTGTTCTGAATAAGTATTCACAACGTCAAAAGCACTTTTACCGCTTTTGCTCATTCTCATATCAAGGGGTGCATCTTTATGAAATGAAAATCCCCTTTCAGCAGTATCAAGCTGAAACGAGCTGACACCCAAGTCAGCGAGAATTCCATCTGCTTTTCTATCGCCAAGAATGTTTTTTATATTAAAGAAATTGTCGTTAACTATTTCTACGCAATCATTTGAACCAATTCGTTCGTTTATTACTTTTATGGCATCGGGGTCGCGGTCAATGGCTACCAAGGTGCCATTTTTTATGTTTTTAAGAATCGCACTTGAATGGCCTGCACCACCGCAAGTACAGTCAACATAAAGACCATCAGGCTTTATATCAAGCGATTCGATTGTTTCGTCGAACAAAACTGAAATATGTTGAAAATCCATAATGTTCTCCAATTAGAAGTGGAAGTCATCAAAGTTGATGAGTTCGTGAAGTGGTTTAACATCTGCTTTAAAGTTTTCTGTTGCCCAGATTTCAATTCTTTGACCTGCACCGATAATCGCAACATCTTTTGTTAAATCTGCATGTTCAACCTGGTCTGCTGTAAGAGTTGCTCTGCCCTGTTTATCGGGAGCTACTTCAACAACCTGACTGAAGAATGCTCTTTGCACTTCACGGTTTGGATGATTGATAAACTGTTCGCTGATTTTTTCAAAGGTTTCTTTTGTGTAAACATAAAGACACTTTTCGCCGCCCTTGAAGATAACGAACTCTTCGCCAAGCTGGTCACGGAATTTCGCAGGAATGAAAATTCTGTTTTTTGCATCAAGACTATGGAAATACATGCTATTAAATGCCATATTAAATTTTCACTCCTTCCAAATCTTAGTTAATTTTTAAGATTTTCACCACTTTTATGAATTTTAGGTGTATTTTCTCACCACACGAGTTATTATAATACATATAATATAAAAAATCAATAGTTTTTTTATAATCTATTACCAAAATTTTCTGTCAAATTTTGTCAAATATGACGAAGCAAAAAAACAATAAAAAAACACCCTATTCCTGAAAGAATAGAGTGTTTTTTGTTAAAATATTTAATTTTATTCTATATTCAGTATTCCCCTACATTTTGGAAAATTTGAACAGCCGTAAAAAGATTTACCAGCGTTAGCGCCTTTTGTCGCAACTCTTTTTATCATTTCGGCACCACATTTGGGACATTTGATTTTTTCTTCAACCATTTCTTCATTGGCAATTTCTCGAATCAAATATTGATTAAATTTTTCCATATAATCTGTTGCATTTTCAATGTGAGATTGCAAATACGATTCTGCCACTTCAAGCATAGTTTTTTCAGAACGCGTATTGGAACCAGAGTTCGATTTCTTTATAAACTCAATTAACTGGTCTGCTCTAATAACAGAGTTTTTAATTTCTTTTGGCGCAAATTTTGCATTTAGCACAGTTTTAGGATTTGCCAAAACCACAACAGACTTAAAGTTTTCTTCAAAGGATTTCTCCGCTAATTTTTTAGCTAAAATGTTAGTTTGTTTTGCAATAACCTTTTGTTTAATCAACTCCATGTGTCGTTGATTTTGAGTTATCGGTGAATATATACCTTCTTTTTTCTTAAATCTACCATAATCAAAGACTCTTGTAAAACTACCCGTATTATCTACCGTTATATTACCTACAAGATTTTTGCATTCAACAACAAACACATAACCTTTTGTAACTATCAAAAAGTCTATCTGCGCCGTTAGCCCTTCATACTCAAAATAAATATCATGCAATACAACCATTGGGATATGGCTGTTTTTTAATTCAAATATTATTTGATTTTCGCCATAGACACCCGCTTCGAGCAATTTAATCTCATTTTCAATTTCGACTTTACCTTCATCATTTACTCGGTTATATAGTTTTTTTAAATCTTCAATTTGTTTTAATGCTGAACTATCTTCTTTTAAGAATACAGGTTCTTTTGTGGTAGAAAAAAGTCCCATTTTGAACTCCTTAATTATCCAAACTTCTTTTTGTAGCCTTCAATTGCATCTTCAATGATTTCAACCGCTGCTAAAACGCCTTTTGCTTCGTCTATTGCAGTATCTTTATTTTCAAGCATTTTATAGACTTTAAAGAAATGTACCATTTCATCAAATATATGTTTTGGAAGCTGACTAATATCCTTATATTCGTTATAAGTTGGGTCACCAAATGGAATTGCGATAATCTTGTCGTCTGCGTGACCACCGTCAATCATAGAAATTACGCCGATTGGATAACAACGCACAAGCGCCATTGGTTCAATCTGTTCAGTACAAAGCACAAGCACATCCAAAGGGTCATTGTCGTCTGCATAAGTTTTGGGAATAAAACCATAGTTTGCTGGATAGTGGGTTGATGTGTGAAGAACACGGTCAAGCTTTAAAAGACCTGTTTCTTTGTCTAACTCATATTTCATTTTGCTACCCTTTGAAATTTCGATTACTGCTTCAAAGTCTTTTCTTGTTATTCTTTTACTATCAATATCATGCCAGATATTCATTATCTTTTAACTCCTTTATGCTCTTCAATGAGTTCTTTTCTTACTCTCCACAAATCTTCTGACAAGTCAACATAATAAGTATGTGGGTTTTCAAAGCGTTTTACTTCTTCCCACAAATTGTCAATCTGTTCAGAACAATAATCACGAATTTCGTCAAGTGATGGTTCTTTATAGACACACTCACCTTTTACGAAAACAGGAACAAGCAATTTTCTTGCGACAAAGTTTTCAACTTCTTTGCGTTTCCAAGTAAAGTCAGGGTCAAAGAGTGTATAAGGCTTGCTTTCGTCGATTTCTTCATTTTCGAGAGTCAAAACATCAGCGATAGCCTTGCCTGTGTCACAGTCAAAAAGACGATAGAGCATTTTTGAATGTGGCGTTGTGATTTTGCTAACATTCTCTGACAAGTTGATTTTTGGAATAATTTCACCATTCTTTTCTGTTGCACAAAGTTTATAAACACCGCTGAAAAGTGGTGATGATGCAGAGTTGATAAGGCGTTCACCAACCACAAAGCAGTCGACTTTTGCGCCTTGCAAAATCATATCGTTGATAATATATTCGTCAAGTGAGTTTGATGCGATAATATTACAGTCAGGATAGCCCGCTTCGTCAAGCATTTTGCGAACTTTCTTTGAGAGATAAGTAATATCACCCGAGTCAATTCGCACACCCGCAGGGCGTTTGCCCATTGGTTTCAACACATCGTCAAATGCTTTTATTGCGTTTGGAACACCACTTTTAAGAGTGTCATAAGTATCAATCACAAGTGAGCAATCATCGGGATAAAGTTTTGCATATTCACAGAATGCTTCATATTCAGAGTCAAACATTTGCACCCAGCTGTGAATCATTGCATTCATTGTTGGGATTTTAAAATCTTTACCTTGTGACACACCCGATGTACCTATGCATCCACCAATGAAAGCCGCACGAGAGCCATAATAAGCCGAGTCAAAACTTGTTGCACGACGAGTGCCGAATTCAGCAACCGCTGTACCCTTTGCTGCACGGACAAATCTATTTGCCTTTGTAGCAATAAGGCTTTGAGAGTTCATACAAACAAGCAAGATTGTTTCGATAAGCTGTGCTTGGATAATTGGGCCACGAACTTTGACAACGGGTTCATTTGGGAAAATTGGTGTGCCCTCCGGTACAGACCAGATGTCACATTGAAACTTAAAATCACGAAGATATTCAATAAATTCTTCTGAAATTCCGTTATCACGAAGAAAGTTCAAATCATCTTCTGTGAAAGAGAGATTTTTAACATATTCAATTATCTGTGAAAGACCTGCAAATACTGCAAAGCCACCGTTATCGGGTACTTTTCTAAAGAACAAGTCAAAATATGCAATTTCGTCGGCTTTTCCGTTTTCTAAAAAGCCGTTCGCCATTGTTAATTCATAAAGTTCTGTCATCAATGAAAGATTTCTTTTCATATATAATCACCTTCTGTTATTTTAACAAATATATGTAAAAAAGTCTATAATAAATTGTTATTGAAGATACGATATTTTTAGTATATAATTAGTTTATAATAATTTTAGGAGAAATATTTATGTTTAGTGAACTTATTTTAAAAAGAGAAAGTTGCAGGAATTATAACGGTGAACCTGTCAGCACAGACTTGCTCTTAAAATGTGTTGACGCAGCAAGACTTTCGCCATCTGCTTGCAACTCACAGCCTTGGAAATATTATATTATCAATGGTGGAGAAAACGCAGAAAAAATCAGAAATTGTATTCAACCAAATGGTGCTAATAAATTTGTGCAGAATTGTCCTGCATTTGCTATTGTGACGGAGCAACCTGCTACACTTAAGCCTTTCGTTGAAGAAAAAGTTAAAGACAAGCAAAAGTGGGCAGAAAATGATATTGGACTTTCAGTTGCACATTATTGCTTGCAAGCAGCAGACTTAGGTCTTGGAACTTGCATTATCGGTATGGTTGAAGAAGATAAAGTCCGTGAATATTTTGGTATTGAAGATAAGGTAAGACTTGTTATCGCAACAGGATATTCAGCAGACGAAACGCCAAGAAACAAAGTTAGAAAGCCACTCACAGATGTTTGTGAAGTGATTGAATAAAGGTGGTTTTCAAATGAATATAGAACTTTTGACAGAAACTCAAGTTTTACGAAAAGAATACATAAAAACATTTTTAATGACTTGGGAACAGTTTCAAATAGAACACAAAGAATTCATTACCAATCTCAAAGAAAAACACAACACCATTGTAGATGAAAAATTTTATGACGATTCGTTAATGTGGGATAAAATGCCTACAAAATATCCATACATTCCATTTGATTATGCCATCAATTTACTAAAATCAATTGATGGTGATGTTTTGTTTATGGCAGAAGATAAAACATTTCACAACGGTTATTTATTCTACAATAATGAAAAAATTGCAAATTTCATTGCAAAAAGCAACGCTAACGAATTAGCAGAACTAATCGAATACGAATGGTATGAAAGCTATCGTTTAGCAGAACAAGATATGCATTATGACGACTTTGTTCTTCCTGATGATTTGTATGTATTCGACAAATCAATGAAATGGACAATAGTTTTTACACACGAAACAGAGGATTGGGAATCAGAAATTGATAACCCAATGAAAGCAGCACAAAGTCGAATATGTATTGCACAAGGATTTTAATAAAGGTATCGGGCGATTCGTGAATCGCCCCTACAAAGAAAAAGCGGGACGATGGGCATCGTCCCCTACTTTTTATACATTTTTATTTTGCATTTTGCATTTTGCACTTATAATCTCACTGATATTCCGTTGTCGCGGAGATAGTGTTTTAAATCCATAATTGGGATTTCGTTAAAGTGAAAGAGAGATGCTGCTAACACTGCGTCTGCTTTACCCTCATTGAAAGCGTCAAGGAAATGAGATTTTGCACCTGCGCCACCTGATGCGATTACGGGTACGCCTACACATTCTGAAACCGCACGGTTAAGGTCGTTGTCATAGCCTTGTTTTTGACCGTCACAATCCATACTTGTTAAGAGAATTTCGCCTGCTCCTCTTCTTACTGCTTCTTCTGCCCATTTTACAGCGTCAATGCCTGTGGGAATTCGCCCACCATTAAGATAAACTTCCCAACCCTTATCATTTCGTTTTGCATCGATAGCACAAACTACACATTGGCTACCGAATTTATATGCGGCTTCATTTATAAGGTCAGGATTTCGCACGGCGGCAGAGTTTACTGAAATTTTGTCAGCACCCGCTCGAAGAAGCTCTTTAAAATCTTCAACCGTTCTTATTCCACCACCAACTGTAAACGGAATAAAGATATTATCGGCAACCTGACGGACAATCTCGAGCATTGTACCCCTACCCTCATGAGTAGCAGTAATGTCGAGCAATACTAACTCGTCAGCACCTTTTTTATTGTATTCAATAGCGCACTGGACAGGGTCACCTGCGTCACGGATATTGACAAAGCTAACACCTTTTACAACGCGTCCGTTTTTAACATCAAGGCAAGGTATAATTCTTTTAGCGTACATTATTCTACCCCCATTGATGCGAAATTTCTTAAAATCTGCAAACCAACATCACCTGATTTTTCAGGGTGGAATTGGGTTGCGAAAATATTATTTTTACCAACAGCAGAATGAAAATCAATGCCGTAATTTGTTACGGTTGCAATGTCTTCTTTGTCTTCTGCGTGAAGATAATAGGAATGAACAAAATAAACATAAGCATTTTCGGGAATATCTTTAAAGAGAGTATCTTTTTGCTTAATCTCTAATGAATTCCAACCGATGTGTGGAATTTTAAGTCCCATATCACTTGAAAACTTTTTGATTTTGCCTTTGAAAATGCCAAGACCTTTAACGCCCGGTGATTCTTCTGACTCTTCAAAGAGAAGTTGAAGTCCCAAGCAGATGCCCAAAAATGGTTTTCCGCTCAATGCACATTCTTTTACAGTTTCAACAAGTCCGTTTTTTTCCATTGAGTCCATAGCATCACCGAATGAGCCAACGCCGGGAAGAAGAATTTTGTCCGCTGACAAAATAACCTCAGGGTCATTGGTTATCACACTTTCGGCACCGATAAAATCAAATGCTTTTTTTACACTTTGCAGATTTCCTGCTCCGTAATCGATAATTGCAATCATTTGTGTCATTCCTTGAAAAATAATGATATTATTTTAGCACATTAAAGTGATATAATCAATAGTATATTACTCGTTTTAATTGACTTTTAAGAGTTTTTGCTTTAAAATTAAATATATATGGAGGTAATTCTATGGATAATCTTTTAAATAAAAAAGGCTTTATCAGCGATATGGACGGTGTTATCTATCACGGTAACAAAATTCTCGATGGTGTTGCTGATTTTGTCAATTGGATGATAGACAATGATAAGAAATTCGTTTTCTTAACAAATAGTGCAGAGAGAACTCCCCACGAGTTGAGTATGAAACTTGAGAGAATGGGACTCAAAGTATCTGCCGACCATTTCTATACAAGTGCTATGGCTACTGCTGCATTTTTGAGCAATCAAAAACCTGGTTGTACTGCTTATGTTATCGGTGAAGCGGCACTCACAAAGGCTCTTTATGACCAAGGAATTTATATGAATGACGTTAACCCTGACTATGTTGTTATGGGAGAAACTAGAACATATAGTTTTGAGAAAATCGAAAAAGCTATTGAACTTGTAAATAATGGCGCAAAACTCATCGGCACAAACCCTGATATTACAGGTCCTACTGAAAAAGGAATTATGCCTGCGACGGGCGCACTTATTGCTCCTATCGAAATCGCAACAGGCAAAAAGGCTTACTTTGTTGGCAAGCCTAACCCATTGATGCTTCGTCACGGACTTCGCAAACTTGGTTGTCACAGTAATGAAATTGCATTCATTGGTGACAGAATGGATACTGATATTATCGCTGGTATCGAGTCAAATGTTGACACTGTACTTGTATTAAGTGGTGTTACATCTATGGAAAACATTGACCAATTCCCATATCGTCCAAAATATATCCTCAACAATGTTGGAGAAATCTTAAAGTAAAAGTAAAGACCTTGCAAATTGCAAGGTCTTTTATTTATCTTTCTATATCGTTTTCGTCAATTATGAATTTTTTACAGTTTTCACAATGATAAGTTATCATTCTGCCACCTTTAAGCATGGCGGTCAACTTAATTGTTTTATGTATAGGCAAGAATGAGTCTTCTTTTACATCATCTGAAACCCAAGTAACAGGAACAAGGAACTCTGTTTGTCCAATGTATCCTTTTTCCATTTCATTATTACAATAAGGACAATTCATAACTCCAACTCCTTAAAAACTTTCATACATTTCTGCAAGTTTTTTAGCAGAATTGTAAAGGTTTTTAACTTTTTCTGTCACATCTTCTTTTTTAAAGTTCAAAAGATATCTGCTTGCTTCGAGAGTGAAATAACCGTCATAACCAATATCTTTAAGTGCTTTCACAATTGGTGCGAAGTCCACATTCATTGTAAAAGGGATTTGGTGTGAATCGTGCAATTTATCGTTATCGTGAATATGCAAAGCCTTTAAACGACTGCCCAAAGCTCTAACCATTTCTTCTGCTGAAGTATTGCTACCCTTCATTTCGGCATGACCTATATCAAGACAAGCCACAAAATAGTCGTCATTGACTGCGTCGAGGTGCGCGTTAAAGCTTTCAGGTGTTGCACAGGCTGCGAATGATGAATGTTCTGCATCTGGCAACCAGTTCCACATATTTTCTGTTGCAATTTTTACATTGTGCTCTTTTGCAAATGGCAAGAGTTCAAAATACATTTCTGCATTTTCTTCGGGTGTGCCGTTATTCATTGGATGGATTATGCAAATTTCGCCACCCGCTTCTGCAATACATTCAATGGCGCGTTTAAGCCAATCTTTACTCTTAGGTGAACTTGGGAATGGCGCATGACCCTGATTGCATATAATTCCGTTATCTAATCCGATTTGTCGAAGTTTTCGAGCAAAGCCAAGATAACCACTTTGTGCTGTGGGGTGATTTGTTGGGACTAAAACACCATTTTCATTTTTACACATCTCGAACATTGAGAAGTCCCAAGCATCAAAACCTGTTTTTGCCACAAGTTCAACAGCTTTTTCTTCGCCGATATGCATTGCGATTGAATCTATTTCAGTTGAGATTTTCATGAATATCACCTAATTGATTTAAAAAATATATTTTCATTTTAATCTAAAAATCTACTAAAATCAACAGAATAAAAATTTTGTCAAAAAAATTTAAAAAACTTTTAAAAAAGACTTGACGAACTCAAATTGTTATGATATTATATTCAAGCGTTGAGACGCTGGTGTAGCTCAGTTGGTAGAGCAGCTGATTTGTAATCAGCAGGTCGGGGGTTCGAGTCCGTCCACCAGCTCCATTTTTTTGTAAATTAAATATGGGTAGGTTCCCGAGTGGCCAAAGGGAGCAGACTGTAAATCTGCCGTCGACGACTTCGGTGGTTCGAATCCACCCCTGCCCACCAAAAAAAGACTTGCAATAGCGAGTCTTTTTTGTTTTATTTAACTTTTTCGTGGGTGGATTCGAAAGCCCGTTAAGAAAACGATTCGGGGAATCGTTTTTAGGGCGTGGAGTTGATGGTTTTTTATTTTCGTTAACAATTCGTATCGCGGCAATTGTTAACGCCTTGTAGCAACACCACCCCTGCCCACCAAAAAAGACTTGCAATAGCGAGTCTTTTTTTATTCTCAAAATTAAACATTGTTTTGTTGTTTTTATTGTGATATTATATATTACATTATAGTTTTAGGATAAAGGGTGTTTTTTATGGTTAAGACATTACCAAAAAGAAAAATGTACCGTTATTGCCTTGCTGACATTGCAAAAGGCTTTTTCAACGGTATGATTGGCAACTATCTTTTGTATTTTTATCAACCAACCGCAAAAAGTGGTTTGCCAATTTTGTTGCCTGAAAACAAATTTTTAGGTTTTATTACAATTATGGCGTTGATTACTGCTATCGGTAAAATCGTCGACGCTGTTACTGACCCAATTGTGGCATCTCTTTCTGACAAGTGCAAACACAAAGATGGTCGCAGAATGCCATTCTTGAGATTTGCCGCAATCCCCTATGCTGTATCTGTGCTTATGATTTTCTATGCACCATTTGAAGCAGGGTCTGTTGCAAATGCTATCTGGGTTGGCTTCTTCCTTATTACATATTACACATCATACACATTCTATTTTATTCCAAGAAACGCTCTTGTGCCTGAGATTATTCCTGACACAAAAGACAGAGTTGGATATTATGGGCTCAGCACAGTTTTCTTTATGGGAACAAGCTCATTTATGTATGCGGCAACACTTTTTGTTGATATTCTTAAAAATGCGGGTCTTTCTCCCCTTTGGGCTTGGAGAACAGTATTCACATTCTTCGCGGCAATCGGTGTTACTTGCTTATTATTGACTGCTTATGCATTCAACGAAAAAGAATATGTTGAGCAGAATATCAAGCCAAAAGAATCAATGCTCAAATCTTTTGCACTTGTTTTCAAAAACCGCGATTTTGTTATTTTCAGCGCAGGCGATTTATTCAGTGGCGTTTCAATGGCATTCTTCCAGACTGCTATGCTTTATTACATCACAATGCTTCTCAACGTGCCTGAATCACAATCATTCTTGGTTATGCTTTCTGCCATTGCAGTTGCAATTTGTCTTTTCCCAATGATTATAAAATTCAGCAGAAAATATAATAAGAAAATCCTTTTAGTTCTTGCTAGTATTGTTTTCACAATTGTATTTGGATTCATCTATTTCGGCGACAAAATTGCTGCTTTGGCTCCCGGTAAAGAATTGTTTGTTGGTCTTGCGATGGGTGTTGTTGTATCATTCCCATTTGCTGCAATCAACATTCTGCCACAAGCTGTACTTTCTGACATTATTCAAAGTGATAGCCTTGAAAACAAGGTTAATCGTGAAGGAATTTTCTCTGCAGTTAAGACATTCATTGAAAAAATCGCATCTGCTATTGCAATGATGGGTGTTTCAAGTATTCTTGCTGTTGGTGCTTTACAGGGTGAATCAGTTGGTCTTCTCGGTGTTAAGCTCACAGGTGTTTTTGCGGGTGGATTCAGCTTGCTTTCATTAATTTTCTTTATTTTCTATAACGACAAGAGAGTAAATGCTACTATTGAAAAGCATATAAAAAATGGCACAAACAAACCCCTATTCGATTGAATAGGGGTTATTTTTTATTCTGTTTTCTCTTCAGGTTTTGGACCGAATAAGAAAAGAGATGCTATAAATAATGCTATTAAAATAAAGCCAGCCACAAATCCGATGGTTGCATTGGTTGAATAAGCATCTGCTAATGGTTTCAAGAAAACATAGCCAACCAAATCTTCATTGCCAAAATTCATTTCATCAAATTTATTTTGTGCTATTTTTATAATTATTCCGCAAAGCAGAGATGAAAATCCACTATATAAAAGAATATTAAGAACAGATTTATAATTGATTGCAATAAGAGCAATTAATAGCACTATTGACAATATAATGAGCTTTGTAACTGTATCTTGTGACAAGAACACAATAAACTGGTCACTTGGCATTTTTGATGTTTTCTCAAGGCTTGACACAACAAAAGAACGCATATAAATTCTAATTGCCTCTTCTATATTTTCTGCATTTTTAGGGTTAAGTTCAAGCACTGTATCAACTGGAATATTGTTATCAAGTCGATTTTGTGCTTCTTCTGCATCACTATTTATGAAAAAATCTACGAGATAAAGCACTTCATTTTTGACAACTCTGTTAACCAATTCCGACGATAAAATCTGGTCAACAGCAATTTGCGCAAAAGAGAAGAAATATTTGCTTTTGCTCTCGATATATTCTCGCACAGAATCTTTCATATAGTCGCCGACTGTTGTTTTTTCACTTCGAACAATAAACTTAACTTCACTCAAATCAGTTGTATTGACCTGAGTTTTAAACTCTTCAGAGTTTATATAATCTCTACCAACATTGATAAGAGTTGCACCAAGCATTGAAACTGTTGCGCAGACAGCAAGAATTAATGAAATTATAATTTTAAAAACATTAAATATAGTTGATGTGGTTTTTTTATTCATAAAATCACCTAATTTAAGTTACAAAAATACCCCGCACAGATAAGTACGGGGTGAATTTTTCAAAGAGCTTTAAATTTCAAGCTTAGTCTTCCTTTTTCTTACGGAAAAGAATCATCTGAATTGGGAAATAAAGGAAAAACTGGATACAAGCACAAATTGCACCTGAAATTGCAATTGCTGAACCTGCTAATCCCTTTAATGTAAGGAAGTTAACTAAGAATGGCTGTAACCATGCTGAAAAAGCGATAAGAGCAATAGTAACAACAAGGTAGATTGGGAAAACAACCTTAATGTTTGCACATGAGTTAAATGTCTTTTCTCTATTTACAAAGAATGAGAAAATCTGTGCAAGGATGTTACATCCTGTTAATGCAATGAAAAGTCCAAGACCTGTTGTTTCCATACCTGCTGATGCAGCTTTTTCTGAAGACCAGATACCTAAATTGAAAAGGTCATAAGGTCTAGCAAGGAATTCTTCTGACATAGGTAATTTTACAAGATATGGTAAGAAAAGCTGAATAACGAATGCACCTAAACTTACAACAATAAACTTAATGAACTGCCAAAAAGTTTCAACACCCTTACCTTTTGCAGCAGCAGCCTTGTCAATGTCTTTTAATTTTAACATAATAATATTCTCCTTTTATATACCAAGATATGTATAAATCATAGCATAAATACCAGAAATAGTCAATAAAAAATACGGCAAAGAAAACTCTTTACCGCATTTGAATATGTATTAATATTTTGTGAGATATTCGTCGATTTCCCACTGTGTAATTCTTGTTGTGTAGCTCTTCCATTCTTGCTTTTTACCTGCAAGATATTTTGTGAAGATGTGGTCACCGAGAACTTCTTTCACAAATTCGCTCTTTTCGAATTCTCTTGTCGCTTCTTGCAATGTGCTTGGAAGATTTTCAATGCCATTTGCTTTTCTTTCTTCTCTTGTCATATCATAGATATTTGTTGTGATACCTTCAGGTGCTTTCATACCCTTTTTCATACCGTCAAGACCTGCTGCAATGCAGAGAGCCATTTCAAGATATGGGTTGCAAGATGGGTCTGCTGAACGAAGTTCAACACGAGTTGCCATGCCCCTTGCTGCAGGAACACGGATAAGAGCTGACCGGTTTGATGCTGACCAAGAAATATAAACTGGAGCTTCAAAACCTGGAACTAATCTCTTATATGAGTTAACAAGTGGGTTTGCAACAC
This sequence comes from Candidatus Fimenecus sp., assembly GCA_045632525.1. GTDB lineage: Bacteria > Bacillota > Clostridia > Oscillospirales > Acutalibacteraceae > Fimenecus. Next base: position 554 of record JAZQWV010000018.1, on the reverse strand, counting down.
AAGTGATTGCTTTTACATGGTGAAGAACACCTGCAATAAACTGATATGCAGTTTCTGAAAGACCATATTTATCGTCTGGGTCATAGAATGCGTTTTTTCCATCCTTCATAAGAGAAAGATTTGTGTGCATACCGTTACCTGCCGCACCATAAAGTGGCTTTGGCATAAATGTTGCGTGAAGACCATTGCGACGAGCATAAGTTTTTACAACGTGCTTGAATGTAACAACTTTATCAGCAGCTTCAAGTGCTTCTGCAAACTTGAAGTCGATTTCGTGCTGACCTTCTGCACATTCATGGTGAGATGCTTCAATTTCATAATCCATCTGCTGAAGTGCAATACAGATGTCATTTCTACACTGCTCACCGTCATCAGCAGGACCAATATCGAAATAACCAACAGCGTCATTTGTTTTTGTTGTTGCTCTGCCCTGTTCATCAAGTTTGAAAAGGAAGAATTCGCATTCAGGACCAACGTTGATTGAATAACCCATATCTGCTGCTTCTTTGATTACTGAGCGAAGCACGTGACGAGGGTCACCTGTGAATGGAGTT
>JAZQWV010000017.1:0-79366 GCA_045632525.1 Candidatus Fimenecus sp. | reverse complement strand
TGATTTAAACAATTTGGCAAATTAGGGTTTGTAGGGATGAACGCAGAGTGCACAGTGCAGAGTGCAGAGTGTCGTAACTGCGTTGCAATTATAATTGGCTCCCTCTGACGAGGGAGGTGGCAAAATCTTTGATTTTGACGGGGGGGGAGGTAAGCAAAATCAAATTAATTCTAGACTATCTCTCCCTCAGTCTCGCATACGCTCGACAGCTCCCTCGTCAGAGGGAGCCAAAGATAATACGATTGAAAAGAGATAGACAAAATCAAATTTGTTTATTTGTCTTTCTCACAAAGATACTGCATTGCTAATTTATAGCCTTCGAGTCCCTTGCCGATTATATGTTCTTCACACGCCATACCTGCGTATGAGATTTGTCTGAAATCTTCACGCTTGGTTACATCTGAAATATGAACTTCAACTGCTGGGATACCAACAGATTTTAAAGCGTCCAAAATCGCGATGCTTGTGTGGGTATATGCAGCGGGGTTTATGACAATACCATCAAACACTTTATATGCTTGCTGAATTTTATCGACTATTGCACCTTCGTGATTAGACTGAAAACATTCAACTTCGCAGTTCAGTTCATTTGCCCATTGTTCTATATCGCAAAGCAATGTTTCATAATTCTGGTTACCATAAACATCAGGTTCACGAATGCCTAACATATTTATATTTGGTCCGTTAATTACAAGAATTTTCATAGAGCAAAATCTCCTTTACAATTCTATTGGCAACTTCTTCTACTGTGCCATTACCATCAACTTCAATATCTGCAAACTGACGATAGAGCGGCAATCTTTTTTCATATAATTCTTTCACACCATATTTTTGTGATAATGGTCTGCCTTCGGTTACTAACAAGTCTGCATCACGATTTATAAAAACAATTATGCCGTTTTGTTTTAAAGGCATATAATTTTCAGGTCGAGTTATCACTCCTCCACCTGTTGCAATTATTGAATTGGTTTGTTTACCTGCTAAGTTAACCGCTACATTCTCACAAGTGCGAAAATGCTTTTCTCCGTCTTCTTCAAAAATCTGTGGAATTGATTTATTCTCGACATTGGCTATCATTTCATCAGTATCGAACAAATCTTTTTTGAGCATTTGTGAAAGAGTTTCACCGATTATAGATTTCCCACATCCTGCCATACCAATAAGCACAATGTTAGACATCTGTAATCGTATTGACTTTTCAATTTCATTGCAAATTTCATTATCGATATTTGTATCAAAAAAGATTTCGTGTGCTTTTTTTGCCTGATAGACAAGCATTGAAAGTCCTGTTATGGCTTTTACACCCATTTCTTTAGCTTCCATAACAAGTCTTGTGTTCAGAGGGTTATATACCACATCCAAAACCCCACACAAATTTGAAAATCTCTTTATATCAACAGGTGTATTCATATTATCAGGGTACATTCCCACAGGTGTTGTGTTAACGATAATCTCTGCATCTTTGCGATTATACACATCAGAATAATTAACATTGCCATTTCTTGAAACAACAAGAATTTCTCTCGCGCCCATATCAGCAAGAACTGTTTGAACGGTTGCAGATGCGCCGCCCGAGCCTAACACAAGTGCTTTTTTATTATGTATAGTAATACCTGACTTTTCAACCATATATTTAAAGCCAAAATAATCAGTATTATATCCACAAAGTTTGCCATCACGGACAACGATTGTATTCACTGCACCGATTTTCTCGGCTTCAGGTGAAATCTCGTCAAGATATGGAATAACTGATTTTTTATATGGAATCGTCACATTGATACCTTTAAAGTTTTTTTCACGTATAAACTTTTCAAGGTTTTCTGGTGCAATTTCAAAAAGATTATAATTATCATTACCCAAAGCCTTATGAATCTGTGGTGAAAAACTATGCGGTAAATGCTCACCTAAGAGTCCGTACATTATAAATCACCTTTTATTTGTCTTTCTTGATATTCACGAGAAATGCGCATAATTTCAGAATAAAGTTCACGAGAATAGCCTTCTAACTCTTCACCTGCAAGACTACTGATTCTGTCAAGCAACTCTTTTTCTCGTTGCTCATCAAGAATCGGAAGACGATTTTCCTTCTTATATTCTGCAACCTCTAAAGATAATGCCATTCGCTCTTTCCACAATTCAATTATCTGATTATCTATATTATTTATTTGTCCACGAATTTCTAAAAGGTCTTTCATAAAATCACCTTACAAAATAATATCAAGAATTGTAATTGCAGCAACAGCTTCCACAACTGGCACTGCTCGTGGGACTATGCACGGGTCATGTCTGCCACCAATTTCCAATTTTTGTTCTGTTTTGTCTTTAAGACTTACACTGTTTTGCATTTTTGCAATTGATGGTGTTGGTTTGATTGCAACATTAAAGAGAATCGGCATACCGTTAGTGATTCCACCGTTGATTCCACCCGCATTGTTGGTCTTTGTTTTTATTTCGCCATTATCAATGCAAAACTCATCATTATTCTCACTACCATAGAGAGTGGTTGCTTCAAATCCGTTGCCAAACTCAATACCTTTAACTGCCGGGATTCCAAAAATGTTTTTAGCAAGTTGATTTTCAACGCCATCGAACATAGGGTCGCCAAAGCCTGCCTTAACACCTGTTATTGCGCATTCTATAACGCCACCAACAGAGTCGCCCATAAGTTTTGCCTTTTCAATTTCAGTTTTCATCAACTCCCCTTGATTGTCGTTAATTACAGGGAACTCTTTTTTATTTATATTATAATCTTCAATTTTTATAGGATTAAATTTATCATCTTTAACATCTTTAATTGAAAGTATATGAGCCTGAATGTCAATACCCATATCTTCTAATATCTGCAAACAAACTGCACCTGCAAAGCAAAGCGGTGCGGTGAGTCTGCCTGAAAAATAGCCACCACCTGAAACATCGTTATACCCATTATATCTCATATATCCCGAATAATCAGCGTGAGATGGTCTTGGTGTATCCATTATATTGTTATAATCTGCTGAATTTTGGTTTTGGTTATATATAACCATACAAAGTGGTGCACCACAAGTTGTATCATTTACAAGACCTGACAAAATTTCGGGTTTATCTGTTTCAAATCGTTTAGTTGAATAAGCATTTCTACCAGGCGCACGGCGTTCCATAAATGCCACAACTTTTTCCATATCTATTTTTTTACCCGCAGGAAGTCCATCGATTACAACGCCTATACCCTTTGAATGAGATTGACCAAAAACAGATATTTTGATTTTATTTCCCATCATTGATGACATTTGCTTTTCCCCCTAAACTGTTAAAATCTTCAAAGAAACGCGGATATGATTTTTCTACCGCTTCTGCACCTACAATATCAATAGGCAAAGCACAAAGGCTGCTGAGTATTGCTGCTGACATTACTATTCTGTGGTCATTAGCACCTTCAACTCTGCCACCAATCAACTCATTTTCACCCCAGATAACAAGTCCATCATCTGTTTCACTAACGGCTGCGCCAACCTTTGTGAGTAATGCTTCGGTTGTTGCAATTCGGTCACTCTCTTTAAGTCGCAAACGACTCGCATTGACTATATGAGTAACACCCTTATCGCACATTGCACCCATTACGGACACTATCGGCACTAAATCAGGTATATCCCCACCATTGACCATTGTACCCATAAGTTTATTCTTTTTAACGGTTATTTCATTATTATTTATCTGGACAGTTGCACCCATTCTTTTGAGAATGTCAAGGATTTTTTTATCCCCCTGTGCTGAATTGATATTAAGTCCTGAAACTGTTACACCATCATTCGATATTGCACCAGCGCAAAGAAAGAATGCAGAGTTTGACCAGTCACCCTCAATTGTTATTTCTTTTGGCGAGATATATTTTTGATTACCTTTAATTATATATGTATTTTCTTCTTCCTTGATTTCAATTCCAAAGCCACGCAAAGTTTCAATCGTCATATCGATATACGGTTTTGACTGGGCGGGTGGAATAAGGCTAATTTTACTATCACCATCTAACAACGGCAAAGCAAAAAGCAATCCACTAATAAACTGCGAGCTGATATTCCCTGCTAATTCATATTCACCACTTTGCAATTTACCTGTTATATGCAAAGGGAACTCATTATCAGTTTCAAAGGTTATCCCTTTTTTCTCTAATTCTTCTTTTAATGGTGATAATGGTCTTTCGGGCAATCTGCCGTGAGCAATTATTGTTGCATCAACACCTAATGCAGAGACAACTGGTAATAAAAATCTCAAAGTAGAGCCACTTTCGCCACAATCGATTTCTGCTTTTTCTCTAAATTTCTGTGGTGTTACCAAAATTGTGTTTTCTTCTGTTTTTATGTCTGCACCAAGCATTTTAAGGCATTCCAAAGTTGCCGTAATATCTTTTGACAAGACATTACAGTTTATTTTCGTTGGCTCATCTGCAAGTGCTGAACATATAAGCACTCTGTGAGCGTGTGATTTTGATGAAATTGCCTTGATTTTTCCTGACAATATTGCAGGGGTGCATCTCATTTCCATTTTTTAATTCAATCCTGATTCAATAAAATCTTTAAGTTGTTCAATATTTATCTTGTGAATTTTGCAAAGCCCGTATTCTTCGGGAACGATGAGTGAAATCACATCACGACTTCTCTTTTTATCGGTCAGTGTCACCTTATAAAGCTCATCTGCTGAAAACTCGCAACTTGTTGGCAAATTATTTTTTTCAAGAATTGGCACAAGTACATCTGAATAATCATCATAAGAAAGTCCTAATTCAAAAGCACCCTTTGTTGCGATTACCATACCAATTGCAACTGCGTTACCATGAGAAATTGTAAGATTGCTACATTTTTCTATGGCATGACCGATTGTGTGACCAAAGTTGAGAAGTTTTCTCTCGCCTTTTTCAAATTCGTCACGGTTAACAATATCTCTTTTAATCTCAACGCAACGTTTGATTACATATTCAACATTTTCTTTTATGTCATTATCTTTTAAGAATGATAAAAACTCGCCGTCTAAAATCATTCCGTATTTTATAATCTCTGCGCAACCCTCATTAAATATTTCTTCGGATAAAGTATCAAGAGTTTCACAGTCTGCAAAAACTGCGATAGGTTGATAAAACGCACCACAGAGATTTTTGCCCGCGTTCAAATTGATTGCAGTTTTGCCACCCACTGAAGAATCTACCATAGCAAGCACTGTTGTAGGAATCTGCACAAAATCAACACCACGAAGATATGTGCTTGCAACAAAGCCCGTAAGGTCACCAACCACACCACCGCCAAGGGCTACAAAAATGTCTGTTCTTGTAATATTGTTCTCTGCACAAAATTCTTGAATTTTTATAAAGTTTTCAACACTTTTTGAGTTTTCACCATGTGGCACTATGTATTCAAAAACAGTAAAACCACTTTTTTCAAGACTTGATTTTACTTTTTCACCATAGAGCGAATACACATTGTCGTCGGACACAATTACAGCTCTGCAAGGTCTTTTGATGCTTGCCATCATTTCACCAACATTATCAAGAAAACCTGAACCAATGTGCACATTATATTCTTTTGATGCAGATACTCGAACTTTCTCCATATTTGTCACCCCGCAACAAATCACTAAACTAAATTATATTATATCAAACTTTATATCATACAGTCAATTTTATTTCAAAAGAAAAAGGGACGATATAAATCGTCCCCTTGTTTTAATTTAATTATAATTGATAAAGTCCTGATTTTTTCATAGCTTTGTTCAAAGTGCGTTGTGCAAAACGGCTTGCTTTTTCTGCACCATTTTTTGCGCACTCGTTAAGATATGCTTTGTCATTGATAAGACGGTTAAACTCTGTCTTGAATGGACGAAGCTCTTCAACAACTGCTTCTGCTACTGCTGATTTAAAATCACCATAGCCCTTACCGTCAAAGTCTTTTTCAATCTGTTCATAAGAAAGACCTGTGCAACATGAATAGATACCCATCAGATTGTTGATACCATCTTTGCCGTCTGCATATCTAACCTTTGCTTCGCTGTCTGTAACTGCGCTCTTGATTTTCTTCACAATTACATTGTCATCATCAAGCATTGAGATATAACCCTTTGGATTTGTGTCAGACTTGCTCATTTTTGCAGTTGGGTCTTGAAGAGACATAACTCTTGCGCCAACCTTTGCAATAAAAGGTTCAGGAAGTGTGAATGTGTTGCCATAAACTGTATTAAAACGTTCTGCAATATCACGAGCAATTTCAAGGTGTTGTTTCTGGTCAGCACCGATTGGCACATAGTCTGCTTGGTATAAAAGAATATCAGCAGCCATCAAAATTGGATATGTAAACAAACCTACATTGACATTTTCAGGGTGTTTTTCACTCTTGTCTTTAAACTGTGTCATTCTTGCTGCTTCACCGAACTGTGTACAACAATTCAAGAGCCAAGCAAGCTGTGCGTGTTGTGGCACATGGCTTTGAATAAACACAATGCTTTCTTCTGGGTCAAGACCGAGTGCCAAAAGAATAGCATAAAGTTCCATTGTGTTTTTGCGAAGAGTTGCAGGTTCAGGACGAACTGTAAGAGAATGCAAGTCTGCAACTGCATAAAGACAATTATAATCGTCTTTCATATTCTTCCAGTTTTTAAGTGCACCAAGATAATTGCCCAAAGTTGGTGTGCCTGTTGGTTGAATGGCACTTAAAACTATTTTCTTTTTTTCTACGGTGTTTTCCATTTGTGTATCACCTTTGCTAAAAATTTTGTATCTTATATATTAAACTATTTTTTTGTTATTTTGTCAATGAGTATTAGGGGACGATGTGAGCTCGTCCCCTAATTTTTCACTTTTTTATTTTTCCATAAATGCTTTTGCCACCATTTTGAGTTGCTCAACAGTTTTGAATGTTGCACCCGACTCAATAATTGCGCTTTGAATTGAAATTGGCAAAGTATCAAAATATGCTTTTACTTCATCATTCATTTTATTCATAAAAAATCACCTCGGTAATATTTTACCAAGGTGACATTTGTTTATTCTATAAAACTTTTGATAAGAAATCTTTAAGTCTTGGGTTTTGTGGATTTTCGAAGAAATCGTTCGGATTATTCTCTTCGATAATTTTACCCTCATCCATAAAAATTACACGAGTTGCAACTTCTTTTGCAAAGCCCATTTCGTGAGTAACAACAACCATTGTCATACCCTCACGAGCAAGATTTTTCATAACATCAAGAACTTCGCCGACCATTTCAGGGTCAAGAGCTGATGTTGGCTCGTCAAAGAGCATTACTTCAGGCTCCATACAGAGTGCACGAACAATTGCAACACGCTGTTTTTGACCACCAGAAAGCTGACTTGGATAAGCGTCTGCTCTGTCTTTAAGTCCGACACGGTCTAAAAGTTCAAGAGCTTTACTCTCTGCATCTTCTTTGCTCTTGCCCAAAAGTGTCATAGGTGCTTTTGTCATATTTTTAAGCACATTCATATTTGGGAAAAGGTTAAAGTGTTGGAACACCATACCCATTCTTTGACGGTGAGTGTTGATATTTGTCTTTTTGTCTGTAATATCAGTTCCATCAAAGAAACTTTTGCCCGATGTTGGAATTTCAAGAAGGTTAAGTGAACGAAGGAATGTTGATTTACCTGAACCTGATGGTCCAACAATAACAACAACTTCACCTTTTTTAATTTCGCAGTTTACACCGTCAAGTGCTTTTACCACACCACCTGTGTAATGCTTTTTAAGGTTTTCAACTTTAATAAGTACATTATCTGTCACTCTTACGCAACCTCCTTTCGAGAATGCCTACAAGCCATGATAAAATCATAACAAGAACAAGGTAAATTGCCGCAACTGTAAGAAGTGGAATGAAATATTCAAAAGTTCTACCCGCGATTGTGTTACCTGCTTTTGTAAGGTCAATAACACCAACATAGCCAGCAACTGATGTTTCTTTTAAGAGTGCGATAAACTCATTGCAAAGAGTTGGAAGCACTGCTTTAAACATCTGCGGAATAACAATGAATTTCATTGTCTGGAAATAGTTAAAGCCAAGGCTTCGACCCGCTTCAAATTGACCGTGGTCAATTGACATAATACCAGCACGGAAAATCTCAGCAACATAAGCACCTGAGTTTATACCGAATGCGAAAATTGCAACTGGAATTCCGTCATCAGCAAGAGCAAAAATAACAAAATATGAAATCATTAACTGAACAACAACGGGTGTGCCACGAGTAACTGTAAGATAGAATTTGCATATTGCATTAAGCACTGCAAGAACGTAATATCCTACACCGCCACGAAGCTTCATTGCTTCTTTATTTTTGTCAAATGATGTACGGATTGCCGCAACAAGAATACCAAGAATAATACCGATTGCCAAAGCGCCAAACGTGATAGTAAACGTATTTTTAAGACCATCTATAAGAAACTTATAACGGTCGCCATCAATCATTACGCTATAAAATTTTTCAGCGAAAGCAATCAAAGCGCCAATAATATGGTCAAGCATAAGATTCTCCTTTCATAAACTCAAAAATTCAGGGCGGTATTATCCGCCCTGAACGAAATTTAATAAAAACTATTTATTATTCTGCTGGAAGGAAGTATGGGTCAAGGTCTTCGAATGTAGCGATTTTGCCACCATCTTTAACGATAACAACCTGAACACCTGTTGCGTATGATGATGAGAAATCAACGCTTTCAAGTCTTTCATCAGTAACTGTCATACCTGCCATACCCATATCATATTTGCCTGACTGAACACCAGGAATGATTGAGTCGAATGCAACGTTTTCGATAACAAGGTCATAACCAAGTTTGTCAGCAATAATCTTTGCAACTTCAACGTCGATACCATAGTACATATCGCCATCGATATATTCATAAGGTGGGAATTCAGCGTTTGTTGCCATAACAAGATTTGGTTTATCTGTGTCAACTGCTGTTACAGGAACACCAACAAGAGCATCGCCTGTGCCGTTTATGTATTTATCAACGATAGCCTTAACTGAACCATCAGCGATAAGGTCTTTGAGAGCATTATCAACTGCTGTTTTAAGGTCTGTGTTACCTTTCTGGAAGCAGATTGCATAATCTTCAACTGCATATTCTGTTTCAAGAATTTTAAGACCTGCGTTAGCTGCTACATAAGCTTTAGCTGGTTCGTTATCGATGATAACGCAGTCAACTTTGCCGTTTTTAAGAGCTTCAACTGCTAATGCACCATTGTCATAACGAATAACTGCATCTTCGCCGAAGTCACCTGATGAATAAATATCACCTGTTGTGTTTGTCTGAACACCGATTTTAATTGCGTCTGCATCTTCTTTACCGCCACAAGCTGCGAAGCAACCAACGATAAGAACAAGAGCAAGAACTACTGAAATAATTTTGAATGATTTTTTCATTTCTATTTACCCCTTTTTATTTGGATTTACGGCTACATTATACAACCATATTCAAAAAAGTCAAGGTTTTATTCACAAAAATAAAAATATTCACTGTTTTTATGTATTTTTATACATTATACAGTGAATATTTGAGTTTTATTCATCTTTTTTGAATATTACCAATTTACTGAAAACATAATTTGAGAAAACTATAATCACCTGTGCTGTAGTTTTGACAATCAACTCACCAACAGGAATTACCGCGTCTGCAAATTCTGGTTGCCAAACAAATCGGTCGGCATTTGCGCAGTCAATGAATATGAATGAAATCAACATTTCGATTCCATAAGAAAAGATGCGCGCACCAAAAAAGAGTATGATTTCTTTAATTTGCTCTTTTCCTTTGCTTTTACTTTCAAAAACAAAAATTCTGTTAGCCGCATAAGCAAATATTACTGCACCAAACCAAGCAACAGTTAATGCAATGTAATAATTGACATTAAAGGCTCTCAAACCGAAATGAATTATATAATTTACAACAGTTGTGAGTCCCCCAACTATTATATATATAATCAATTCGCGATATTTTTCAAATAGATTTTTCATTTTTCTTCCTTTGCCTTACGCTTGATAATAAACAAAGTTGCACCGATTCCCACTGCGATACCAACCGCAAAGAATATTGCACCTACAACAACAGGCTTTGCATTATCTTTAGGTGTATCCTGACTTTGTGGAATTGTTGTAGTTTCGGTTTGTGTTTCAGGTTGAGTTTCAGTTTGTGTTTCTGATTGAGTTACAGTTGGTACTTGTGTCTGAGTTTCAGTTTCAATATCTGTTACAGTTTGAGTTGATGCTATCTTCGCAATATCAATAATCTCTTTTTTTGCACAAACTTTACAGATTCTCTCTTTTGCACCTTTTTCAGTTTCAGTTGCTTTTTTTGTTATTACCCAGTCACCAAAACTGTGATTTACTAGTGCAATTTCTCGAGTTGCTTTATCGCCACAACTGCATTCTCTACTTTCACTACCTTTTTCTGTGCAAGTAGCCTTTTTAGTAACAACCCATTTTGCATTTGCGTGTGAACATTTAACAGTTGCACCTGATGTGCCAACACTTATGTTTTTATTATCACCATCGATGGCTTCATTAATATTAATTGTAATCTTGCCACCTGTTTTAAGAATTTTCAATTTAAAAGTTAAAACCGTCCCGCTTGAATTTACAGGTTTATCTGATACACCCGCATAATCAATGCTTGATGTGTTTTCAGTAGGAATTTCCAAATCAAAAAGTTTACCTTTTTGCGCCGAACCTGAAACGAGTTGAAATTCAGAACTATTAAAATTAACTGAAAGTTTTAATCCAGCTAAATTTGAATTTGCAGAAAGGTTAACAGAAACTGTTATGGTTTCGCCAACAGTTGCAGCATTAACAGTATTAATTGAAACGCTTGGGTTAGCTGCAAAACAAGGCACAGCTAATGTGCAAAGAATTGAAATAACTAACAAAAAACTAAAAACTCTTTTCATATTCACACCTCTTTGTTTATTATACAATTATAAAAATAAAAGTCAATTAATTCTGTGTGAATGATACACTTTTCTAGTTGTTTGTTGAGAATAATAGTCAGTCAATTGTTTGCCAATGATTCGAGTGTCTCTCTCCATTTCTTTTAGTGTCAATATCTTTGAATTCATTTCATAAAGTCTTATTCCGTCCAATTTGTTAAGTTGGGCAGAATATTTTGTGACAAGTGAGTGGAGCTCGTCAGCTTGTTTGAGATATTGTTCACCTAATTGTTCCAATGTCATTTCTGCCTCCTTTCTGTACCGAACATTTGTTCTGTACAAAAGTATCATATCACCATGAAAGACAGATTTCAACAAAGGCAAAAGAAAAACAGTCCACAAAAATGGACTGTTTTTAAAAGTTTATCGTAACATTTTTTAGCGTTGCTAAAAAGGTAAATTCATCTTTGATGAGGTAAATTCGCCTTTCGGCGAGCTAAATTCACTTCGTGAGCTAAATTTTGTGAAAGTCACAAAGTTAAAAAGCAAAATTAGCGTGCGAAGCACATTTAGCTTTCTTTAGAAAATTTAACCAACCGCAGGTTGATTTAGCTTGGGCATAGCCCAAATTTAGCTTTTCTTAATTACTTTCATTCTACATTTAGGGCAAGTAATTTCTATTTTACCTCTACCCTTTGGCACTCGCATAATAGTTTTACAACTCTTGCATTTAAAATATCTGTGAGTTTTTCTGTCACGGATTTTATTCATCATAAGTTTAATGTGTGCTTTTGGTTTTTCAGACCACACGAGATACCAATTAAGTTCTTTTCGTCTTGCTTCATAGTTTTTTGAAAGTGAACGGAAAAGGCTATAAAAAATCATTATCGTTCCTATAAAATAAAAGATTCTCAAATGCTTGAAATTACCTAGAAAGGAAAACACGAGACCTGTTATTGATAAAAACATTGTAAATTGGTCATTACCATAACGACCAACCATAAACTGTTGTAATTTAGTTGAAAATTGTTGCATTGCCATACGCAAGCGCTGTGAAAAATTCATTTTCATCTTCCTTAAATGTTATTGCGATTATATTATACCACAAATATTTGGAAATGATTACCTATATTTTAACAAAGTGTAAAAAATACCACGAGCCAAAAGGCACGTGGTATTCAATGATGTATAAACTTGATTTTTAAATTAAATTATGCCTTTTTGATTTGGTTGAGTTTAGCGTTAAGGTCTAAAAGTTCTTCTTTATTCATTTTAAGACCTGTCATACCGAGCATACCGATGAGACGAAGAACTGTGAAGCCACCCATCATCTGCATCATGCCTTCGTTCATTTCAAAACCACCTTCGCCAGCACTCTGTTTTGCTGCCGCTGCGATTGGTCCCATAATCTGACCGAAAAGAGCCTGACCTGCAGGTACCATTAACAATTCGCTCATTTTTGAGTTAAGTGAAAGATAGCCATCAATTTCTGTAACATCAAACCAGTTGAGAATTGCGCCCTTTTCTTTGAGTCTGTAATCTTCATTAAATGCATCTACTTTGCGGATTACACTCTGGTCGCCATATTCACCTGCTACTGCTTGAAGATGTGTAATGCTTGCTGTGTTTGGAACATCGAAATAGAAGAAGTGGTTATCACTTGCCTGTTTACCAAGGCTCTTGCCGTTTGCGATAAGCTCAACTTCAGGAAGATTTGAATAAACAGTAACTTTTGTAAGTTCTTCAACTCGGTCAACATAGCGTTTGCCACAGATGTGAACAAATGGGTCGTCTGAAAGCCATGCTTTATATGCATAGAAAGCATCTTTCTTATATTTACGGTCAAAAGTCATAAGTCCTTTATGGTTTTGTCCGTTTTCGCCACCCTCTGCACGAGCGTCAGCGCCAAAGTCAAACATATTCCAAACATGAGTTGCCCAGATGTATTTTCTTGAGAACAACTGTTTGATGAGTTCTTCATGGTAATATGCCTGATATTCTTCTGTGTAGTCACCCTGTTGTGGGTTTGATGTATGCCAATTAAGTGCTTCACAACCATATTCACTCATACCAACTGGAATGTTAGGGAATTTAGCATGGAAGTTATCAAACCAAGGACCATTCATACTTGTGTCGCCACCGTACCAACCGAAATAGTGGTTGTGTGACACAACATCAGGAATCTGAATATATGGGTCGTCAAGACTGCACATTGAAACAACCGCGATAGTTGTAAGTCTTGTTTTGTCCATTTCGTGACAAAGGTCATTAAGGATTTTGTGATTTTCAATAAGGTCATCATCAGAACCATTCATTGAAATTTCATTTGAAAGTCCCCAAACAACGATTGATGGGTGATTGTAATTTTGAACGATAAGTTCTTTCATCTGTGAAATTGTATTTTCACGACCTGTTGGCATGTGTTTTGAAATATATGGAATTTCAGCCCATACTACCATACCGTACTCGTCGCAAAGGTCATAGAAATACTGGTCGTGCTGATAGTGTGCAAGACGGATTGTGTTTGCACCCATTTCATAGATATATTCCATATCTTCTTTGTGGTGTTCAGGTAAAAGTGCATTACCAAATCCCCATCTGTCTTGATGACGAGAAACACCACGAAGTGGATATTCTTCACCGTTGAGAATAAATCCTCTTTCAGGGTCGATTTCGAATGTACGGCAACCGAAACGAGTTGAAACCTTATCGATTACCTTATCGCCATCGAGAAGTTCAATTTCTGCTGTATAGAGATATGGATTTTTTCTACCATTCCAGAGAACAGCATTCTTAATTTCAATTGTCTCAACAGCTTCGTCAGTTTTGAGTGTTGTTACAACATCACCTAATTTGTCTTTAATGATATAGTTAATCATTTGACCTGGTTTTTTGTTTGTAACGAAAGATTCGAATGTAACCTGTGCATCAGTACCTACAACTTTCGGTGTAATTGCAATACCACGGCCACCATAATAATCAAGTTCAAAGTGACTTTCACTTACTGCGATAATATTTACATTTCTATAAAGACCACCATAGAATGTGAAGTCTGCCATTTGTGGATAAACTGTTTCATTTGCAGAGTTGTCAACAAGAATGCCAAGGCGTGTGCCCTTTTTAAGTGCTTCTGTAATATCAACTCTCCAAGTAGAATAACCACCGTCGTGAGATGCTAATTTTTCACCGTTCATAAAAACAGTTGCTGATGAATTTGCACCATTGATTTCAAGGTAATATTTATCTGCTGTTGGAATTTCTTCCATATCAATATCTTTTACATAACAACAAGTGCCACGGAAATAGTCGTTGCCACCGTCTTGACCGTCAATAGCATTCCAACAATGTGGAACATTGACAAAATCCCAATCTTCAGGTGTAACTGTTGGAACTTCGTTAACACCTTTACGGAATGACCATTTACGATTTAAACTAATAATTTTTCTCATTGTATAACGCTCCTTTTCTTTTTATCAAAGTATAACTTTTACTCTTATATTTTAACGGATTTATGTTTTTTTTGTGAGTAGAATTTTTGCAGATTTGTGGATAATTTTTTATAAAAAACAACCGCCAACGGTAAATCGTTGACGGTAGATTTTATTAATTATGCATTTCAACAGATACAGCTAACTCGTCTTCTTCTTTCTTGCCAATATTATAAATAAATGCCATGGCAAGGAATGCGATAAGTGAGCCTGCTGCAAGAACTATGAAATAAAGTGATTTAACCTTTACACCAAAATCTGCTGCTTGAACTGCATTTTCACCTTCAACAAAGCCGATTGCAACAAGACCTAATGAAACAACAGCCTGACCGATACCCTGTGCAAGTTTACGGAAGAATGAATAAAGTGCATAAAGTGAGCCTTCTTCGCTCTTGCCTGTTTTTCTGTAACTAACTTCAATACAGTCAGCAACGATAGCCCAAACTGAAATCTGGAATACAGCATTACCAACATTAAGGCCCATAAGGCAAACAATGTAAAGAAGCATGCCTGTCATATCTGGTGTTAATGGAACAAATAAAGAAATTACACCTGAAATTGTACCGATAAGCATGCAAGTTACGATAACCTTTTTCTTGCCGAATTTTGATGTAAGTTTACCCAAGAGAGCCATAAACACAACCATTGGTGCATAAGAGCCAATCATTGCAATACCAACTTTTGAAGTGTCAACAAAGAAATACTGGAACACCATGTTGTTGAGAGCCATTGTTGAGTTGAAAAGAGCAACTGATGCAACTGATGCAATTGTAGCGCCCACCATAGCTCTGTTTGTAAAGAACGACTTGAATGCAGAGAAGAAAGCATTAAGACCTGTTTTGTTTGCACCGTCGTCATTTCTCTGGACTCTTTCTTTAACGAGTTTTGTTGTGCCCCAAAGAGTTGCAAATGCCACAACTGACATTACAAGAGCAACAGGAAGAAGTGTTTCACCTTTAAGGAACTCTTCTTCAATTCCTGTTACAGGATTTTTAACCTTATTGTAAACAATACCCGGAAGAATAATCATAATAACAATTGCTGGTAAAGCCGCGCCAACACTACGGAATGTTGAAAGAGAAACTCTTTCGCGTGGGTCATTTGTAATAACGCTATGTAATGAACCATAAGGAACATTTACCATTGTATAAGCAATTGACCACAAGCAATAAGCGATAAGGCACCAAGCCCATTTGCCTGCATAAGGCAATTCTGTCACAGGTGCAAAAAGCATTACATTGAAGATAACAAGAATTAAGCCACCTGCAATAATCCAAGGCATATACTTGCTCTTTTTGCCGATTCTCTTTGTATCAACAAGGTTACCAATAACAACATCATTAACTGCGTCAAAGATTTTTGATATAAGAATAATAACAGCATAATCTGTTGCTTTAATTCCTATGTACTGCAAATAGAAAAGCTGCATGAATGTTGAAACAAGTTGGAATGAGAAACCACAGCCCATATCACCCATAGCATAACCCAGTTTATCTCGCCAACCAAATGGTCGGATGTTTTGTTCTTTCATTTTTTCCACATTCTTTCCAATGTTCATATTAGCAAAATGCTTGTTATTATTCTATCTCAACTACACTCAATTTTCAAGTATTGTTTTACAAAAAAAGAACGGTGGTGGATTTTACCATCACCGTTCAGTAAATATCAAATTGAATTATTATTTGTACAATGCTTTTCTTTCGTCGCTCATTACTTCTGCTCTTTCGCGTCTTTCTGCAAGTTCTGCTTGCATTGTTGCGAGTGTTTTCTTGTCAAGGTTATATACAAGACCAAGACCAATGAACTGGAAGATACCAGCAACAAGGTAAAGAATAGCAACAAGCATACGAATGTCGCAAGCTACTTCCCAGCTAAGCAAATTAACATCAATAGCTGTGAATTTGCCATTTGCGTCAGGAGCACTGTTATTTACATAACCCATAGTACCCATAATTGCAACTGCAACAGCAGGTCCTACGCCCTGAGCAAGTTTACGGAAGAATGAGTGAAGTGAATATACAGTACCTTCTTCACGAGTACCTGTTTTCCACTCGTTGTAGTCAATAGCGTCACCCATCATAGCCCAAGAAACTGTTGAGTAAATACCAAGACCCAATGCACAAATAAGCTGTCCAACAATATAAATGATTAAGTCAAGCTTTGTGTTTTCTTCTGTAACAGGAATAATTCCAAGTGGTGCAAGTAAGAGAATAGCTGCACCAACAATGTAACAAATTGAACCAATTGATGAAAGTTCTTTCTTACCATACTTCTTAACCATCTTACGAGCAAGTGGTGTGAAGACTACGATAGGAATCATTGCGAACATTGAAACAAGACCTGAAATCTTTGTATTATCAAAATAGATTTGGAATGTAACTGTAACAGCTGTTGTAGCACCCTGCATACCGATAAACATACCCATAGCAGCAAGTGTAGCACCAACTGCAGGTCTGTTTTTAACAAAGTTGCCCATAGCCTTGAAAACATTGAATTTAGGCTGGTCTTCGTTGCACTGTACTTCTGTATCAACACGAATTTCAGTGTTTCTAACCATAACTTGGAAGCAGATAAATCCAACAACGCCCATAATGAGAGCCATTATAAATACTCTAGTTCCGTTAAGTGATTCGTCTTCATTATAAATAATGAATGGGAATACAACCATTGGTACCATATTACCAAGCATACCACCGATTGAACGCCAAGCAGAAAGAGAAGCTCTGTCGGCATCGTCAGAAGAAATGAGTGATAAAAGTGAGCCATAAGGAACGTTTGCTATTGTGTAGAAAGCATCCCAAAGTACATAACCACCAATGAAAATTGCAATCTTTGCAACAAGTGGAGCTTTTGTTGCAGGAATAAAGCAACAAGCACCACCAATAATAAGTCCGATTGAACCTACTAATATGTACTGTAAAAACTTATTTCTCTTATACTTTCTTTTATCAGCATCAATAATTGAGCCGATAAGTGGGTCGTTAATTGCGTCCCATACCTGAACTACAATAAGAAGAAGTGAGTACCATGCACTAAGACCCATAACCTGCGTCCAGAAAAGTGCCATTGTGCCTTTAAGTGCAAATGACATATTGCAACCCAAATCGCCCATCATATAAGCTACTGAGTCGCGCATACCAAATTTGCGGTAACCGTTAGCATCGAGTTTTTTCTCTTTTGCCATTTTGGAAATCCCCCTTAAATATTTTTCCTTTTTTAGTCAAATCAGGGCATATTTGTCCCTTACCATTTGCTATGTTAATATTTTAACTTATGTATAGTGTATTTAGTGAGTATTTTTTTCATTTTTTTATGTATTATTTTTAGTTTTTTATTGATTTTTACCAAAATTTATACGATAATAATATAAGACACTTATCAATGGGGATTGAATTATGTATTACGAAACAAAGTTAGATTTTTTTCGCAAAATACTTGATAATTATCGAATAAACAACTGTATCATTTCTGCTGACGATACTTCTTATCGTTTAGCAGACCGTGGACTGCGCGACTCATTAGGACTTCCTGATGATTATAACCAACTTTTCTGTACTCGTCACGAGACTTTAAAAGAAAACACTATTTTGAAACTTACTGACAGTTTTAGTTGCAATTATATTTTTATTCTTCTTCCTGAAACTGATTGTCAAAAAACATTTATAGCAGGACCTTATATCAATTTTGAAATAACACAAAAGACTATTATTGAATCTGCCACACGATATAATGTTCCACAATCCCTTCGTAATCAAATTGAAAAATATTATACAACTGTCCCTGTCTATACTGACGAAGATATTATCCGTTCACTCTTTAACGCGTTGGGCGTTGAACTTTGGGGTAGTATGGATAATTTTACAACACAAAAATTAAGTCTTATACCTAATGAAAAATCTTTCCCAGAAGTTGTTGAAAAATTGAGCCAGCAGATTGACGACCCTTTACTTGCAATGCAACTTATTGAAAGTCGTTATGAGGGTGAAAGACAGTTGATGAAAGCAGTAAGTCAGGGCATCACCCACAAAGCAGAACAAATTATCAGCATTTCATCTGAACTTATGCTTGAAATGAGAGTGCCTGACCCTGTTCGCAATATGAAGAATTATGTAATTGTTGCAAATGTACTTTTCCGTAAGGCTGCTGAGCAAGGTGGTGTTCACCCATTTTATATTGATAAGGTTTCAAGTGAATTTGCAAAGAAAGTCGAGAAAATCAAAGCCGTGCAAGAAGGCATTGATATGATGCACGATATGATTTACAAATATTGCGACTTGGTTAAAAAGCATTCCATGAAAAATTATTCAATGATGGTACAAAAAGCCATAACTTTGATTGACTCTGATTTAACTGCTGATTTGAGTTTGCATAAACAAGCAGAACTTCTTAATGTAAATGCGAGTTATCTCTCATCTCTTTTCAAAAAAGAAACAGGTGTAACTCTCACAGAATATGTTTCAAAAAAGAGAATCGACCACGCCGCTTTTCTTCTCACATCAACCAACATGCAGATTCAGGCAATCGCTCAACATTGCGGAATTTTTGATGTAAACTATTTCACCAAAACTTTCAAAAAAATCATGGGCAAAACCCCAAAAGAATATCGTGAAGACTCACTAAAATTTTAAGTGCAAAGCGCAAAACGAAAGACACCTTTCCAGGTGTCTTTTTTTTACTGATTATCTACACAAATTTTATATGCGATTTCTTGTAATTGTTCCAGCGTTTCAATAGTGCCTAATTCCTGACGATATTTCGCAGCGCCACGAAGTCCTTTTGTATACCACCCTGCGTGTTTTCTTGCTTCACGCATACCGACATAATTACCTTTATATCCACAAAGAGTTTCAATATGTTTAAGCATTACTCTCATTCTTTCAGTTACAGGTGGTTCAGGTATTACTCTGCCATGCTCTAAATAAGCATTGATTTGAGAGAAGACCCAAGGACGCCCCAACGCGCCACGACCAATCATAATAAGGTCACAATTTGTTTCTTCAAACATAATTGCTGCTGATTGCTCGTCAATTATATCTCCATTACCAATTACTGGAATTGAAACACTCTTTTTTACTTCTGCAATAATGTTTCTATCAACGGGTGGAGAATACATTTGATTTCTTGTTCTGCCGTGAACAGTTATTGCACTTGCCCCTGCATTTTCTGCTCTTTTAGCCATTTCAACTGCGTTGACATTTTCAAAGTCCCAACCCATACGGATTTTTACGGTTACTGGTACAGGTGATGCTTCAACGACTGCTTTCACTATTTTTTCTGCTAATTCGGGGTTCTTAGAGAGTGATGCACCACCGCCGTTGCCCGCAATTTTAGGTGCAGGACACCCCATATTTATATCAATTATTTCAGGGCTAAACTGCATAACTTGTTCAACACTTTGTGCCATAATCACGGGGTCAGAGCCAAAAATCTGAATTGCAGCAGGGCGTTCTTTTTCGGAAAGAAATGCTAAATCTTTTGATTTTCTGTCACCCATAGATACGCCTTTTGAACTTATCATTTCGCTGACTACATAGCTTGCACCATAGTCAACACAAAGTTCACGAAAGGCACGGTCTGCTACCCCCGCCATTGGTGCTAATACAGTTTTACCTTGAATTTCAACATTACCGATTTTCATAAATTACCTCGTTTGAATTTATGTTGATATTTTAACATAGTTTTTATGAATTGTCGATATGCAAGCCAATGCTTGCTCGATATTTTTGCATTCTGCAAAATCGATATGCCTGTCGGCTCGATATGATATAAATTCTCGTTCACGAAGTGAACATATCGAGTTGCTTGCAACATATCGAATGTGCAACATATATCGAAAATTTCTCAAGAAATTTATATCGTTGCAAAGACAAAGTCTTTGCTCTGCTTGTCATATTATTATTTCTCTCGTCATACATTTTGATTGAAATGCAAAGACGATAAAGGAGAGATTATATGGATTTCAATGTGCATAAAGACCAGATTTCAGTCTGCGAAACCAATTTTCAGGGCAATGCTGAATATTCAGTTGACTGCGATATCACCTTGCCCGAATATTTACCCGATATTGTGAGAATTCTCAGATGTACTTGCACACCGGGGGTAACTTCTCATCAAATCAACGGCGACAGAATTTCTGCCGAATGCACTTGCCTTGTGCGTGTACTTTATATCTGTGAACAAGGCAAAGTAAGATGCTTTGAGCAGACACTCAACTTCTCAAAACAACTTGAACTAAAAAGCACTGATGCAACCTGCATTTATGTTGGTGCAAAAACTGATTATGTCAATTACAGAGTATCGGGACAACGCCGTTTTGAAGTGCACGGTGCTGTCACTGTTTTTGCAAAATCGAACTGCAAAAAGCCTTGCGAATTCATTGCATCTGCCGAAGGTGACGGTATAACAATCCGTCAAGAAAAAAATGAAATTTGCAATCTTGTCTGTGTCTCTGAAAAAAGTTTTTCTGTTTCTGAGACACTTGACCCGTCATCTATCACAGAGCCAATCGGTGCAATTATTTCATCTTGTGCCACACCTATTATTAATGAAATCAAAGTTATTTCGAATAAAATATTTTTGAAAGCCGACCTCAACATAAAAGCCGTACTCTCATTGCAAGACAGTTGCGACATTGAAATCTTTGAAAGCATAATCGCAATAAATCAGATTATCGAAGCACCCGAAATCACAGATGATTGTGTGCTTGATGCTACACTTTCACTTGTAAATTTAGACATCCGCAATCGTTTTGATTCTGCAGGGAATAAAAATCTTTTAGATGCTTCTGCCGTGTTGGATTTATCCATTTGTGGCTACAAAACCCGAAGTGTTGCATCAGTTAAAGATGCTTATTCAACCAAATATGAATGTGACATCAAAAAGACAATAGTTTATGTGCCAACCCTCGAAGAAAAAATTGACGACACATTTCTTTGTCGCGGAGTTTGTGACCTTGGCACATCGGGAGTTGCAAAAGTACATAGTTTTATTTGTAACGACATCACATCAAAATTCATTATCGGTGACGGTGTTGTGAACATCAACGGTGAAGTGACCGCTGACATAATTTATGACGACTCCAACGGCGATACACTTTTTGCACAAAGACAAATTCCATTTGAATATTCAAAACCCTTGCAATGTGACAAAGATGTGAT
The DNA here is from genome assembly GCA_045632525.1 of Candidatus Fimenecus sp. Taxonomy (GTDB): domain Bacteria; phylum Bacillota; class Clostridia; order Oscillospirales; family Acutalibacteraceae; genus Fimenecus. The sequence continues at coordinate 57,837 of JAZQWV010000017.1, read as the reverse complement.
TTCTTGCCAACCTGTCTGCACAGTTTCTGCATCAAGTTTTATGATTAGCGACAGTAATCGTCTCGACACAAGAGTTGAAATCAACGTTCACGGATTTGTTTTCGGTGAAACTGAAAAAAGCGTTGCAACTGAAATTACCATTGATAAAACAAAGTGCAAAAAGGTGAAAACCGCATCTTTGACAATCTATTTTGCCGAAGCAAATGAAAGTCTTTGGAATATTGCAGAAAAATACAACACAACAGTTGATGCGATTATCCGTGAAAACAATATTTCTGACGGAATTATCGAGAAAAAATGCAAACTGTTGATACCAATAATGTAAGGGGTGAAGAAAATGAGTAACACAAGTATTTATAACGACATTGCCGTGCGTACAGGTGGAGATATTTATATCGGTGTGGTTGGCCCTGTGAGAACTGGAAAATCAACCTTTATCAAAAAGTTTATGGACTGCGTTGTGCTTCCGAATATGGAAAATGACGCTATGCGAGAAAGGGCAAATGACGAATTGCCCCAATCTTCTGCGGGACGCACAATTATGACAACCGAGCCTAAATTCATCCCTGAAAACGCTGTTAAAATCACATTGCCTGACAACGCGAGTTTTAATGTACGAATGATTGACTGCGTTGGATATATTGTTCCAAGCTCATTAGGATATATTGAGGGTGACCAGCCAAGAATGGTGCGTACACCTTGGTATGAAAACGAAATTCCATTTAATATGGCTGCTGAAATCGGCACAAAAAAAGTCATAACCGAGCACTCAACAATTGGATTAGTAGTTACTACTGATGGTAGCATTAGCGATATTCCCCGTGACGAATATGAAGAAGCAGAAGAACGAGTTATCAATGAGTTAAAAGAACTCAACAAACCTTTTGTGGTATTACTCAACTGTATGTACCCCAACGGTGAAAGTGCACAGAAACTGTGCAACGAGTTGTCAGCAAAATATCGCGTGCCTGTTATGGCGGTCAATTGCCTTGAACTTCGTGAGCAAGAAATAAAAGAGATTATCACACAAATTCTTTTTGAATTCCCTGTTAAAGAAATCGGCGTTGACTTGCCATTATGGTTAGTTTCTTTGCCACAGGACCATTGGTTAAAAGCAGAAACATATAAATATGTTTTAGACTCAATTCAAAATATCGAATTTGTCCGTGACATCAGCATTATGACAGAAAGTCTTTGTGAATGCGAGCACATTGCAGGTGCAAAAATCAAGAATATGGATTTGAGTATCGGTAGCGCGTGGCTTTCAGTCCATATGAATAACGGATTATTCTATAAAATTCTTGAAGAAGAAACGGGGCTTTCAATCGACAGCGAGCAAAGTTTGTTAGCTTGTCTTAAAGAATTATCGGGCATTAAAAATGAATATGCACGAATTAAATCTGCTCTTGATGAAGTTGAAACAACGGGTTATGGTATTGTTATGCCAACACTTTCGGAACTTTCTCTTGAAGAGCCTGAAATTGTGAAACAAGGTGGACGCTATGGCGTGCGTCTCTCTGCTTCAGCACCATCAATTCATCTTCTTAAAGCCAATATTCAGACCGAAGTAGCCCCTATTGTGGGTAGTGAAAGCCAGTCAGAAGAACTTGTGAAATATTTGCTTGAAGGCTTTGAAGAAGACCCTAACAAAATCTGGGAATCAAATATTTTTGGCAAATCTCTCAACGAACTTGTTAACGAAGGACTTCGCAACAAACTTTATCACATGCCAACTGACGCGCGAATGAAATTCCAAGAAACCCTTGAAAGAGTTATCAACGAAGGTTGCAACGGTCTTTTGTGCATAATCCTATAAAACACAAAGCAGAATTCTACATTTTGAATTCTGCTTTTTTATTGCTTTTATATTCTTTTATTGCTATACTAAACTCATAGGAAAAATTTTAATTCTTGGGGGATTAAATTATGGCAATTCATATTCTCAAAAACAATATTTTTGTTCTTGAAACCAAAAACACTCATTATGTTTTAGGCATTGATAAAAACGGAAACAACCGTCATATCCATTGGGGTAAAAAATGCCTTGTTTCTGACTATGAAATAAAGGAAATTTGGGACGAAAACTCGAATCACACAAGTCTTGATATGGCTCGTCAGGAATTCACCGTTTTTGGTGGCATTATGTATCGCGAAAGCAATTTGAAAGTGCAGTTCCCTGACAAATGCCGTGAAATTGAGTTAGAATTTGTTGATGCAAAAGCAGAAGACAATGCACTTACAGTAACACTCAAAGATAAGGTTTATCCGTTGCAAATCGCGCTCAAATACAAAGTTCAAGATAATGACGACATTATTACCCGTTGGGCAGAGATTAAAAACACAGGTGATGGCACAATTATCATTGACAGAGTTTTCTCTGCTGAACTCACTCTTCCATCACAATATCCATACACATTCAAAAACACAAATGGTTCTTGGGGTGGCGAATATGTTGAAACAGAGTCAACACTCGAAGGTGGTGCACTCGTATTCGACAGTAAGCGTGGCACAAGCGGACACAACCAGTCACCATATTTCATAGCATATCAGAATGCTGATGAAAACCAAGGTGATGTTTACTTTGGCTCACTTGCTTATAGTGGTAACTTCAAGGTGCTTTGCACTCGTGACCTTTTCTATACAACAAGAATTTCATTAGGTCTCAACGACCACGATTTTAAATATGAATTAAAGGCAGACGAGACTCTCGAAACTCCTGCTGTATTCTGTGGATATTCTTCACAAGGCTTCGGTGAAATGAGCCGTCAGATGAACAGATTTGCAATTAATCATGTTTTACCAAAACAGTTTAATGACAAAATTTTACCTGTTCTTTATAACTCTTGGGAAGCAACAGAATTTGATGTTAACACAAAGGACCAGACAAAGCTTGCAAAACTTGCTGCTGCAATGGGTGTTGAACTTTTTGTTATGGACGACGGTTGGTTTGGTGCTCGTAATCACGACAGAGCAGGACTTGGCGACTGGTTTGTTAACAAGAAGAAGTTCCCTAAGGGACTTGATGAACTTATTAAAAATGTCAACAAATTAGGCATGGACTTCGGTCTTTGGTTTGAGCCTGAAATGGTGAATCCTGATTCTGATTTGTTCCGTGAGCATCCCGACTGGGCATATCATTATGATACAAGAACAGCCCACACACTTCGTCATCAGTTAGTTCTTAATATGACTCGACCTGATGTTCAGGAATACATTTTCGACAGACTTGATACAATGCTCACTGAACACAACATCAAATATATCAAGTGGGATATGAACCGTCCACTTTCTGAAACAGGCGCAGAAAATCTTGATTGCCCACAAGAGTTGTGGCTTCGTCACACTCAGGCAGTTTACGATATTGTTGACCGCCTTAAAGAAAAACACCCTGATGTTGCTTTTGAAAGTTGTTCATCAGGTGGTGGTCGTAGTGACTATGGTGCACTCTTACACTATGACCAGGTCTGGACATCTGACAACACAAGTGCTATTGACCGAATGATGATGCAAAAATGGTTTACATATCTTCGTCCAACAAAGGTTATGCGTGCTTGGGTGACTGATGTTAACTGGTATAACCCACCAATGAGTCTTGACTTCAGATTCCATGTTGCAATGCAAGGTTCTCTCGGTGTTGGTGGAAACCTTACAAAATATAGCCTTACTGACCTTGCAACTGCAAGAAAGAATGTTAGCCTTTATAAAGAAATCCGTCACATTGTGCAGTTAGGTGACCTTTATAGAATTCTTGACCCAGACCGTGACGAAATTCTTTTCAATCTCTATGTGACAGAAGACAAAACAGAAGCAGTTGGTTTCTTGTCATCAGTAGTTACAAGATTTATGCAAAAAGAAATCCCATTAAGATTTATGGGACTTGATGATAACAAAATATACAAACTCAAAATAGGCAAAAACAAATACGAAAAGAGTGGTGCATATCTCAAGAATGTTGGTATTCCTGTAACCGTGCGCGGAATGGGATATAACGAGATTATTAAGATAAAAGCAAAATAACAAATTTGAATTTGTCTAACTCTTTTTAATTGTATTTTCTTTGGCTCCCTCTGATGAGGGAGCTGTCGAGCGTACGCGAGACTGAGGGAGAGATAGTCTAGAATTAATTTGATTTTGCTTATCTCTCCCTCCGTCAAAATCAAAGATTTTGCCACCTCCCTCGTCAGAGGGAGGCAAGAACATCACCATATAAATTAATTCTACAAACCCCAATTTATCTAACAAATTAAACCCTATAAAAAATCAAGGACAGACTTTTTAGTCTGTCCTTTTACCTTTCACGCAAGTTTTTTCTTCTTTGCAAAAATAACATAATGATTTTTCTAAAACAACATCATTTTCAGTTAAATTTGTTCTGTGGGCAAAATTATAGTGTTCAAGGCAAAGATTTCCTTCAATATCTGAAAAAATGAAATCTCTATATTTTTTGATGAGTTCTATAATTTTTTCTTCTGTAATATCTCGCATTTTATTCTTCCTTTTTAATATCAGTTTATATTAGTTTATATCAGTTTTGAGTATTTTGCAATACTTTTTAATATAATAAATCATATCAGTAAGGAGTGATTTATTATGAAGCCCTTGAAAGAACAGATTAGTATTACAGTTGACAGTGATATTCTTGAAAAAGCAAGAAAACTAGCAGAGCAAGATGACCGTTCACTTTCTCAATTCATAAATATTGCTCTCAAAGAGTATGTAAAGAAAATTGAAAACAAAGAGTAAAATAAGGCTACCAAATTGGTAGCCTTTATTTTTTATCCTTTAAGAATCTCTTTATAGAGTCTTATATATTCATTTGCTGATTTGCCCCAGCTATTGTCACATTTCATTGCGCGTTTAACGAGAATATTCCAACCATCTTTGTTAGCATATCCTGTGATTGCTCTCTTAATTGTATAAAGCATATCGTGTGCATTATAGGTTGAGAATGTGAAGCCGTTGCCTTCACCGTCACCTGAGTCCTTGATGCTGTCACGAAGACCACCTGTTTCACGGATAATTGGAATAGTACCGTAACGAAGTGAAATCATCTGTGAAAGTCCGCAAGGCTCGCTCTTTGATGGCATTAAGAAAATATCGCAACCTGCATAGATTTTCTTTGAAAGTGATGGAATGAAACCAAGTTTGAGTCCCATCTTTTCAGGGTATTTCTCTGCCATTTCTTTGAAGAAACTCTCATATTGATATTCACCTGAGCCCAAGACTACAAACTGAACATCTTCTGTTGCGAGCAATTCTTCAAGAACTGCTTTAACAAGGTCAAGCCCTTTGTGGCCAACAAGACGAGTAACCATACCAATCATTGGCACATCTTTACGCTGTGGAAGACCAAAATACTCTTGTAATTTTGCCTTATTAACAGGTTTGTCTTCTTTGAATGTGTCAACAGTATATGTCTTTTCAATATCCTTATCTGTTTCAGGGTTATAAAGAATTGTGTCAATGCCGTTGAGAATACCGCTTAATTTCCAAGAACGCTGATTAAGAATTGGGTCAAGACCGTGTGAATACCAAGGGTCAAGAATTTCGTTTGCATAAGATGGAGAAACTGTTGTAACTCTGTCTGCACATTCAATAGCGCCCTTCATAAAGTTACAGTCACCGTCATATTCAACGAGAGATGCTGCACTTTCAGGAATACCAACAACTTCGCCCAACAACTCCATACCATAAGTGCCCTGATATTGAATATTGTGAATTGTGAAAACTGTTTTGATGTTTTCATAACCTGGACGAGTTGCATAAAGTGTATTGTAATAAACAGGTGTCAATGCTGACTGCCAGTCGTTGCAATGGATAATGTCAGGTTTGAAATCAATGTGTGGAAGAATTTCAAGAACTGCACGAGCAAAGAATGCAAAACGCTCTGCGTCGTCATAATAGCCATAAAGACCATCACGCTTGAAATAATATTGATTGTCAAGAAGATAATAGATAACTCCCCCTGCTTTTGCTTCGAAGATTCCGCAATATTGTCTTCTCCAAGCAACAGGCACAGAAATGCTTGTAACGAATTTCATTGTATCTTTAAGTTCTTGACTGATTGTGTCATATAAAGGCATTACAACCCTTGCGCCGATAAGTCTTTTGCGAAGTGCTTGTGGCAAACTACCTGCAACATCACCAAGACCACCACTTGCTTTAAAAGGAAGTGCCTCACTAGCAACATATAAAACTTTCATTAGATAACAATCTCCTTGCCGATATAAACTGGATAATTCTCCGCGCCTGAAAGAGTCTTGTTAGGAGTGATTACAACGCTCTTATCTGCTACAACACAGTTAACTGTTGCATCTTGTGCAACAAATGTGCCCTGCATAAGAATTGAGTTTTTAACAACTGCACCCTTTTCAACTCTAACACCACGGAAGAGAATTGAATTTTCAACTGTACCTTCGATAATGCAACCATCTGCAACAAGAGAATTCTTCACATCTGAACCGATGCCATAAATTGCAGGCATATTGTCACGGACTTTTGTATAAATTGGACGCTTTGGATTGAAAAGGTCGTCACAATTTTCAATGTTAAGAAGTTCCATATTTGCTCTGTAGTAACTCTGCATTGAATCGATTGTAAATGAATGTCCCTTTGCTTCAAAGCCATAAATATTGAGTTTTGCAACATTACGTTGAATCAAATCTGCTTCAAAATCAGCATAATTCAAGCTAACTGCGTCATTGAGAAGTCTTTCAAGAAGTGATTTCTTCATCAAAATCATATTGAGTGAATAATTCACATTTTCGTCTGTTACAGGTGAAACTGAAATCTTCTTTGCCTTGTTGTCAGCATCCATATCAAGAACAATAACATCTGTAAGATTTGGCATTTTACCATTCTTATAAACGATTGTGATATCAGCATTTTTGTCGCTGTGATAATCCATCAATTCTTCAATATCTATATTGAGAACAGAGTTACAATCTGCAAAAAGAACATATTCTTCTGTTGAACGGCTGATAAAGCCTTGAATACCTTTCAAAGCACCAAGTTTATCAGCATTGCCGTTTGCCTCGTTTGTTGAGAATGGTGGAAGAATGAAAAGACCATTGTTTTTACGAGATAAATCCCAAGGTTTGCCGTTACCAACATGGTCCATAAGTGACTGATAGTTAGCCTTTGTTACAACGCCCACCTTTTCAATGCCACCGTTTACCATATTTGAAAGAGCAAAGTCAATAAGACGATAACGAGATGCAAATGGAACAGAACCCATTGTACGAATTCCTGTAAGTTCACTGATACATTCGTCATAAGCGTTTGAGAAAACGATACCTACGATATTCTTACCTGTCATCTTATTTACCCTCCTTTACTACATCTGTGTCAACCTGTGTCTGTGGTGCAACAAATGCGCCTTCACCCACATTTACACCTGCGCCAACAACAGCAACGCCCCAGTCATCACGGTTATCCATATCTTCAGGACTCTTACCAACAACTGCACCTGATTCAATTACTGCATTTTCTGCAACGATTGAATATTGAACAACTGCGCCTTTTTTGATAACTGTGCCTGGCATTACGATTGAATATTTAACTTCTGCACCCTCTTCAACTGTTACATCGTTGAAAAGAATTGAATAGTCAACATCACCATATACTCTTGAACCCTCTGAAATCATTGAGTTCTGCACTTTTGCATTTGCTGAAATATAATGAGGTGGTGAAGCAGGAGTTTTTGCATAGATTTTCCAACTTGTGTCTGACAAATCAAGGTCAACTTTTGGATTAAGAAGGTCAAGGTTAGCCTCCCACAAACTGTCGATTGTTCCAACGTCTTTCCAATAACCATCGAAAAGATAAGCGAACATTCTCTCGCCATCTGCATGCATCTTTGGAATAACATTTTTACCGAAGTCGTTGCTTGAATTTGGGTCAGCCTCGTCTGCGATAAGATATTCACGAAGTTTGCTCCAAGTGAAAACATAAACACCCATTGAAGCCTTGTTACTTCTTGGATTCTTTGGCTTTTCTTCGAATTCTTTGATTGAATTATCATCATTGAGAATCATAAGACCGAAACGGCTTGCTTCTTCCCAAGAAACTTCAAGCATTGCGATTGTGCAAGCTGCATCCTTTTCTTTATGATACTCAAGCATTTTGTTATAGTCCATTTTATAAATATGGTCACCTGAAAGGATAACAACATATTCAGGGTTATAACGGTCAATGAAATTGATATTCTGATAAATTGCGTTTGCTGTGCCTTTATACCATTCTGTACCCTTAATCTGCTGATAAGGTGAAAGAATGTGCACACCACCATTTGCACGGTCTAAGTCCCAAGCCTGACCGTTGCCTATGTAATCATTGAGTTCAAGTGGTTGGTACTGAGTGAGCACACCAACAGTTGAAATACCTGAATTTACACAGTTTGAAAGTGGGAAGTCAATGATTCTGTATTTTCCGCCGTAAGGTACAGCAGGCTTTGCAATGTTCTTTGTAAGGATACCAAGACGGCTTCCCTGACCGCCGGCAAGAAGCATTGCAAGGCATTCAGTTTTTCGTGCCATTGTAAATTCCTCCGTTTATAATAAGTTTAGTTTGTTAACATATATCAATTATCTCGTCTTTTTGAGATAAATTGTTGACATTGGTGGTAAATCAAGTGAAATGCTTTGCTCGAAACCGTGCATTGCTTGTTTTTCAGCTTTGATTTTATCTTTTTGTCCACGACCTTCACCACCATAGATTTCATCGTCAGAGTTAAACACAATCTTGTAGTTACCCTTTGCAGGAACACCGATTCTGTAATTATCTCTTGCAACTGGTGTAAAGTTGCAGACAGCAATAAGTTCTTTACCTTTTTCGTCAATTCTGCGGAATGCGATTACTGAATTATCATTGTCATCCGCTGAAATCCAAGAAAAGCCTTCCCAAGAATGGTCAACCTGCCACATTGCAGGAGTATCTTTATAGAAATGGTTGATGTCTTTGAAATATTTATGCAATTTCTGGTGCATTTCATAATCAAGCAACAGCCAGTCAAGCTCTTTCTTGAAATCCCATTCAATAAACTGACCGAATTCAGAACCCATGAACATAAGTTTTTTACCAGGATGAGCCATCATATAACCCATAAACGCTCTCACACCTGCAAACTTTTCTTCATAAGTACCGGGCATTTTGTTAATGAGTGAGCATTTGCCGTGAACAACTTCGTCGTGAGAAATCGGCAAGACAAAATTCTCTGAAAATGCATAGAAGAATGAGAATGTGATGCATCCGTGATTACCTTTTCTGTAAAGTGGGTCCATTGAGAAATAACGAAGAATATCGTTCATCCAACCCATATTCCATTTATAGTTGAAACCAAGCCCACCCATAAACACAGGTTTTGTGACCATTGGCCAAGCTGTGCTTTCTTCTGCTATGAGCAAACTGCCGTGATAATCCCGGAAAACGTTCATACTGAGTTTATTTAAGAATGCAACCGTTTCAAGATTTTCAACGCCACCGTCTTTATTTGCTATCCAATGGCCGTCATCTCTGCCATAGTTGAGATAGAGCATTGAAGCAACTGCGTCGACACGAAGTCCGTCAATGTGATATTTATCAAGCCAGAACATTGCACTTGAAATCAAAAATGACTGAACTTCATTTCTGCCAAAATCGAATACCTTTGTACCCCATTCAAGATGCTCGCCTTTTCGCACATCTGCATATTCATAACAAGGTGTGCCGTCAAATTCTGCTAAGCCGTTAGCATCTTTTGGGAAATGAGCAGGTACCCAGTCAAGAATAACTCCGATATCGTTTTTGTGACACATATCAATGAGATACATCAAATCGTCGGGTGTGCCATAACGAGAAGTTGCGGCAAAATAACCTGTTACCTGATAACCCCATGAACCATCAAAGGGATATTCAGTAAGTGGCATAAATTCAATGTGAGTGTATCCCATTTCTTTAACATAAGGAATGAGTTCCTCTGCCATTTTTCGATATGAATAGAAATTGCCATCTTCATATTGTTTCCAAGAGCCAAAATGGACTTCATAAATATTTACAGGTCTGTCATATTGTGCTCTTTCGCGTTTTGCTTTTTCCCACTTGGCATCAGTCCAATTATAAGCGCCAAGCTCATAAAATTTTGTCGCATTATCGGGACGGGTTTCCATGTGATAACCATAAGGGTCACTTTTCATAAGTTTTCTACCGTCGTGAGTATAAATGCAATATTTATATGAGTCATATTGATTAACGCCATCAATATATGCTTCCCAGATGCCACCTGCTGTTATGCGGGTTGCCAAATTAGCATTATCACTCCAATTATTGAATGTACCGCAAACCGCAACAGCCTCTGCATTTGGTGCCCACACTCTGAAAACAACTGTATTTTCAGAAACTCTGTGTGAGCCCATATAGTCATAAGCGCGAGCATTGTTGCCCTGATGAAAAAGATAAACGGGAACCTGAGATTCATAGTTATTACTTTCTGACATTTCTCTACCTCCCAGAAAACATAGTTATACAGATATATTGTAACACCATGAAAATACTTTTTCAAGCATTTTTTGAACAAAATAGTCAAATCGTTAACAAAATTCATTACGGGCATTTGTGCAGTTTGTTACAAAAAATTACCAGAAATATATAAAGTAAACAAGAAAAAATATGATTTTTTGTCAAAAATTAAAACCGAGTGTAAAGTCCACTCGGTTTTTGTAGGTTTTTATTTATTATATTGCGAGCAATAGCCACGAAGCATTTCAAAAAAAGAAACATCTTTTTTAAATTGAATTATTTTTTTTGCAAGACAATGTGGCAGAGGCGAAGCTGTATCAAGTATACCGCGAGCCGATAGCCACGAAGTATTGCGGGAAAATAATCAATTTTCTGCGAAATTGCCAGTGTAAAGTTGATAATATTTTCCCTTTTGTTCTATTAAATCGTCATGGTCACCGCGTTCGATAATTCTGCCGTTTTCAAGCACCATAATCGCTTTTGCATTACGCACAGTTGAAAGGCGGTGAGCAATAACGAAGACTGTTCGACCTTCCATAAGGGCGTCCATACCCTCTTCAATAAGTTTTTCTGTTCTTGTATCAATCGAACTTGTTGCTTCGTCAAGAATAAGCACAGGTGGGTCAGCAACTGCTGCACGAGCAATTGAAATAAGTTGTCGCTGACCTTGTGAAAGGTTCGAGCCGTCACCTGTGAGCATTGTGTCATAGCCATCAGGAAGATGCGAAATGAATGAATGCGCATTGGCAATTTTTGCTGCTTTTACAATATCTTCATGGGTTGCATCAAGGTTACCATAGCGAATATTATCTTCAATTGTACCTGTGAAAAGATGTGTATCCTGCAAAACGATACCCAAAGAACGACGCAAATCGTCTTTTTTGATTTTCTGAATGTTTATGCCATCATATCGAATTTTACCTTCGTCGATTTCATAGAAACGATTAATAAGGTTTGTGATAGTTGTTTTTCCCGCACCTGTTGAACCAACAAAAGCGATTTTTTGACCTGGTTTTGCATAGAGAGAAACATCATTGAGAACAGTCTTTTGGCCGTCATAACTAAATGTAACATCTTCAAAAACAATGTCACCTGCAAGGCGTGTATATGTGATTGTGCCGTCACCGTGAGTGTGCTTCCAAGCCCAGATACCTGTATGCTTTTCGGTTTCTACAATTTCACCTTTATCATTGAGCTTTGCGTTTACAAGTACAACATATCCCTCATCGACTTCAGGTTTTTGGTCGATAATCTCAAAAATTCTCTCTGCACCAGCAAGAGCCATAAGTGCATTATTAAACTGTTGTGTGATATTTGAAATCGGTTGTGTGAAGCTTCTGATATATTGCAAGAACGCAACAATATCACCAGCCGTCATTGCTCGTTTAACAGCTAAAAGACCGCCAACTGCAGCTGTAAGAGCATAAGTGATATGAGAAAGGTTATTCATAATTGGTCCCAACATATTTGCAAAACTATTTGCACTTGTTGCAGACTTACGAAGATTTTCATTTACTTCCCCAAAATGAGAAACAACTTCTTCTTCGTGATTAAAAACTTTAACAACCTTTTGTCCTTCAATGATTTCTTCAATGTATCCGTTAACTGTGCCCAATTGTTCCTGTTGCTTTTTAAAGAAAAATGCACTCTTTTTGCCGAGAGTTTTTGTAACGATAACCATTACAACTACCATAGCACACACAATAAGAGTCATTTGCCAGCTCAAGAATAACATAATGAAGAATGAGCCTAAAATCATAATGCCCGATGAGATAAATTGTGTTACACCCTGACTGATAAACATACGAAGAGTTTCAACGTCGTTTGTAAATCGGCTCATAATTTCACCATGTGGACGAGAATCGAAGAAACTGATTGGCAAATCTGCAATAGCGTCAAAAAGGTCTTTTCTTAAAGTATTAAGAGTGCGTTGTGTAAGCCATACGGAACATTTTGATTGTCCGTAGGATGCCAATGCCCCAAACAAGAACACACAACCCATAATGCACATCATTTTGATGAGCGGTGCTATAAGTTCACTTGTAAACTCTTTACCTATCATCGGAGTGAGATAATCATCAATAATTGGTTTAATGAACAATGAACCTGAAACTGATGCTGTTGAGCTGATTGCTGCGAAAATAAGCATTCCAAAGAACAAGCCTTTATGCTTTAAGATATATCCAAAGAGTCTTTTGATTGTTCCCTTCGTGTTTTTAGGCTTTTTGACTGGTCCTTGAGGTCCTCGTCTTCTGCCTCCACCCATTGGTCCTGCCATTATAACGCACCTCCCATCACATCAAAATCGTCACTACCCTTTTGCTGGGAGTTATAAATATCCTGATAAATTTCATTGCGTGCAAGCAAATCTTCATGATTTCCTATATCATTTATTCCACCATCGTCAAGGATAATGATTTTATCACAATCCTGAACTGATGAAATGCGCTGTGCAATAATAATCTTTGTTGTGTCAGGAATACACTCACGAAGTCCTTTACGAATTTTTGAGTCAGTAAATGTATCAACTGCACTTGTTGAGTCGTCAAGAATAAGGATTTTAGGCTTTTTAAGAATTGCACGAGCAATACAGAGTCTCTGTTTCTGTCCACCTGAAACATTAACGCCACCCTGACCTAAATCTGTGTTGTAACCATCAGGAAATGATGATACAAATGAATGTGCATCGGCAATTTTGCAAGCCTCTTGAATTTCTTCATCACTTGCATTTTTATTACCCCAACGAAGATTTTCTGCGATTGTACCGGAGAAAAGAACATTCTTTTGAAGCACCATACTAACTGCGTCACGAAGATTAAAAATTTTGTAATCTTTAACATTAACACCGCCTATAAAGAGTTCACCGTCGGTTACATCATACAGTCGTGGGATTAACTGCACAAGACTTGTTTTTGCAGAGCCTGTTGCACCAATAACGCCAACCATTTCGCCACTTTCAATTTTAAATGTGGCATTGCTGATTACATTATGCTGTGACCCTGCATATTTAAATGACACATTTTTAAATTCAATTGAGCCATCTTTAACATCTGTAGCTGTTGCATTGTCGTCATTGATATCAGGAATTTCTTCCATAACCTCTAAAATTCTCTTTGCACTTGCCTGTGACATGAAGAATTGAGCAATAAGCATCACTATCATAAGGAAGTGAATTAAAATCTGCATAATATAAGTGAAAATCGCAGAAAAATCACCAATAAGCAAAGTTTCTTGAGTGATTTCTCTTGCCGCAATATAGAGAATTGCAAGGATTGTGCCATACATAATGATTGTAAATGTTGGCATACCCAAAATCATAAGCTTTTCTGCATGTAATGCAGCATTCATCAAATCGTCATTTGCCTTTTTGAACTTGTCTTTTTCATATTTTGAACGGACAAATGATTTAACAACTCGCACATTGGTAAGATTCTCTTGAATTGATGCATTAAAGCCATCAAACATTTTGAGCATTTTCTTAAATCTGCCCAAAGCAATAGGAGCAAAGATTATGAGAATAATTGCGATAAGTGGCAATGCAACTGTAAAAGGCATAGCTACTTCACGGCTCTTTGTTATTGTAATGGCAAGTGCAACCACAAACATAACAGGTGCACGGAAAAGCATTCTAATCATCATAACAAATGTATTTTGAACACTGTTTACATCAGTTGTGATTCTTGTAATAAGTGATGCAGTTGAGAAATGGTCAATGTTTGAAAAAGAGAATTTCTGAATTTTGCCCATTATTTCTTCTCGAAGTGTTGCGCCAAACCCCATACCTGCAACAGCAGCCATTCTCGCCGCCATAGCACCACAGAAAAGCGAGCCAATTGCAAGCAGAAGCATTTTAAGGCCAAGACGAAGAATAACATTCATACTATCTTCTGTCACGCCTTCTTCGGCCTGAACAAGGTTTACGATATCAGCCATTACAAGTGGAATTAAAAGTTCAAGCACAACTTCACCAATCATTAAAATCGGCGACAAAATTGTAGGAACTATATATTTTTTTGCATGTTTTAAAAGTTTAAACATTTTCTTCTCCCCTTTCCGCAAACTCTAAAAGATTCTTATTCATTCTTTCAAGAAACTTAACCAGTATTTCAATTTCTTCTTCTGTGAAATCCGAAAAAGTTGCTTCATCTATATTTAAAAACAGATTATCAGCATATTCTGAAAGTTTCTTACCTTTTTCTGTAAGTCTCAAATTATTGCATCTTGCATCTTTTTTATCTGCAACACGCACCACAAGCCCCGAATCTTCCATTCTTTTTAATGATGTTGCAACAGATGGTGGAGAAATATGCAAAAAATCTGCAATCTCTTTTTGTGTTGCATTATCATTTTCACTTAAATATTTTAAAATTGGTGGTTGCCCAAAATAAATTCCGTTTTCACGGAAATTTTTGTCAATTATATTTCGGTGATTGCTATGATATGTTCTGAAACTTGCTCTCACCTTTGAGATATTATTTTTCATTTTATACACTCTTTCAACATTATTCGAGTTTTAGTTAATCGATTTATAATTAATCGATTAACTATTTCATTATATATTAATATTGTATATTGTCAAGCCACTAAAAAAGCGTCAATTGTGAACATTCTGTAAACAATTTGGCGTTTTTGCTTTTTTGTCTCAAAAAACCTGAGACAAAACGCCTTGTTTGCACTATATATGGAAGGCTTTTTTTCAAAAGTCTTCTGAAAGGAGACCAAAATGAACGAAAACAAACTCACAAAAAAAGAAATTGATTTTTGTCGATGGTATGCAAGACTTCAAAATCCAAGAGAGGCGGCTCTAAAATCTGGATATACAGTTTTGCCTGAATATCGTGGCATTAATCTTTTGTCAAAGAAACAGATAATCAGCAAAATTAAAGAGTTTGAAAAAGTAAATCAAACTGATTCAAGTCTTGTATCAGCAGGACTTTCTCGCCTTGCTTTCGGCTCAATTTCAGATGCTGTGAAACTAATTCTCTCTGCTAACAGTGATAATCCCCCACTACCTGACACACTTGACCTTTTCAATGTGTCCGAAATCAAATTCACCAGCGGCAAGGGAATGGAAATTAAATTCTTTGACAGACTCAAAGCACTCGAGCAACTTTCTAAACTTTCAGAAAGCACACTTAATTCTTCTGCGTTATCTTTCTATGAAGCTCTTGAGCGTAGCGCAAGTGGTGATAGTAATGAGTGATATCAAGTTTAAAAGATTTTCCCCGAAACAGCTCACTGTTCTTAATTGGTGGACAGAATCAAGCCCCCACAAGACTCACGACGCCATTATTTGTGACGGTGCTGTGCGAAGCGGAAAAACAATTTGTATGTCTCTTTCGTTCATTCTCTGGAGTCTTTATCGGTTTTCAGATTCTTCATTTGCTCTCTGTGGTAAAACAATCTCATCACTACGCAGAAATGTGGTCACGCCCCTTTTGCCACTTCTAAAAAGTATGGGGTTTACCGTCACAGAGAAACGCTCTGCAAACATTATTGAAATCGGCAACGGCAAATACACTAACAGATTTTATCTTTTTGGTGGCAAAGACGAATCTTCTGCATCTCTTATTCAAGGAATGACTCTTTGCGGAGTTTTAATGGACGAAGTTGCTCTTATGCCCCGTTCTTTCGTGGAACAAGCAATGGCGAGATGCTCTGTGAATGGTTCAAAATTCTGGTTTAACTGCAACCCCGAAAACCCTAACCACTGGTTTTACAAAGAATGGATTAAAAAACATAATGAGAAGAATTGTCTTTATCTTCATTTCCTTATGGATGATAACCCATCGCTCTCCCCAAAAATTCGTGAGCGTTACAAATCTCTTTATTCAGGTGCTTTTTATGAGAGATTTGTTTTAGGTAAATGGGTTGCAGTTGACGGACTTGTTTATCCCTTTTTCAACGAGAAAGAACATATCACAGATATCTTGCCACAAAACTTTGAAAAGCACTATATCTCTTGCGACTATGGTACAGTCAACCCCGCTTCTTTTGGATTATGGGGACTTAATAAGGGAATATGGTACAGAATCAAGGAATTCTATCACGATTCAAAAGCAAAAGGCTTTCAAATGACCGACAAAGAATACTATGACCAATTAGTATGTCTTGCGGGTGACAAAAGAGTTGAAGCGGTGATAGTTGACCCTTCTGCCGCCTCTTTTATTGAGTGTATCCGTCGCGAAGGCAAGTTCAGGGTTATACCCGCAAAAAATGATGTTGCCGATGGAATCCGCAAGGTTTCTGAAAAACTGAAAACACACGAAATTTTAATTGGTAGTTCTTGCGCAGATACAATCCGCGAATTTGGAATGTATCGTTGGGACCCCAACAGCGTAAAAGACACGCCAAAAAAGGAATATGACCACGCCATGGACGATATTCGTTACTTCGTGGCAACAATTCCAAAAACTTTTGATGATGCAATTTTCGCATTGTCAGTTGAAAGAAAATAATTAATCGTTTGGAAGGAGGTATTCAATGTCTATATTTGATAAAATCAGCAAGAAAAAAGTTTGCACAACAGCACCACAAGTCAATTCACACCATCATTTTGATGTTTCAAACTGCTTTCCATCATCAGTTTATCAACCTGAAATTTATAAAAAACTTCGCGAATCAATTCCCGTAATTGACACAGCAATTTATAAACTTGTTCGTCTTACAGGTGGATTTACAGTAAAGTCAAACAACGAAAGAAATCAAGCTCAACTTGACCACTTTGTTAAAAATGTCAATACGGGCGTTGCGGGTAAAGGACTTCAACAATTCATTGACCTTTATTTTGAGCAACTGCTCACTTATGGCACAGCAGCAGGTGAAATCATTACTGATGGTTACAATATCGACTCACTTTACAATGTGCCGATAAGAGATATTTCACTTAAACGAAATCCTAAAAATTTCAATGAGATTTTACTTTGCAAGCCAGATGCATTTGACGGTACACCCGTTCCTTATCAAGAACTTGTGATGTATTCTACACTCAATTCAGAGCCGGGCACACTTGTTGGCAACTCAATTCTAAAAAGTCTGCCCTTTGTGTCATCAATCCTTATGAAAATTTATGACTCAATCGGACAAAATTGGGAAAGAGCAGGCAATCTTCGCTTTGCAGTTACATATAATCCTGGTTCAGATATGCTTGACCGTGCTTATGCAAAAGAGCGTGCACAACAAATTGCAAGCGAATGGGCAAGTGCTATGGAGTCAGGCTCAGTCAAAGACTTTGTGGCAATTGGTGATGTGCAAATCAAAGTAATCGGTGCTGATAATCAGATACTCAACAGTGAAATACCCGTAAGACAGATGCTTGAGCAGATAGTTGCAAAACTTTCTATTCCACCTTTTATGTTGGGGCTTTCTTGGTCAACAACAGAGAGAATGTCATCTCAACAAGCAGATGCACTCACAACCGAAATCCAGGCTTATCGTCGCATTCTCACACCCGTTATTGAAAAAATCTGTTCTCTTTATCTCAGACTCTTGGGCAACAGCAGTGGCGTTAGTGTCATTTGGAACGAAGTCACTCTTCAGGACACGGTGGAACTTGCAAAAGCAAATCTTTATAATGCTCAGGCTCAAAGTTTAATTTCGGGAGGTGAAAGTGATGATTAAGAAAAGTCACTCATCTACAAACACAATCAATGCCATCAGTGATGACGATATGACACTCATAAATAGTTTCGCTTTGCGAGAACTATCAAAAGATGAAGTTTTCTCATTCAGCGTAATTCTCTGCGACAACGACATTGACCGTGATTTTGAGCGTTTCAGCGAAGACGCACTTAAAACACTTGAAAAACTTTTCGTGGGTAAGACAGGAATTCTAAATCACAGTATGAAAAGTGAAGACCAATCTTGCAGAACTTACAAGACAGGGCTTTTCACAGACTCTTCAAAGAAAACTGTTGACGGCAAGCCATACAGATATTTAAAAGCATGGTGCTATACGGTAAGAAGTGAGAAAAATGATGCACTTATCCGCGATATTGAAAGCGGAATCAAAAAAGAAGTCAGCATCAGTTGTTCTTCATCTTCAAGAATTTGCTCAATCTGTGGAGAATCCCATTGCAATCACATTGCAGGTCGCAAATACAACGGCAAAAAATGTGTAAAAACAATTGATGACATCACTGATGCTTATGAATGGTCTTTTGTGGCAGTGCCTGCACAAATAAAAGCAGGTGTTACAAAGGCTTATGATAAGGAGAAATCTATGGAAAATATTTTAAAATCAATCAAGGAAGAGAATCAGGTCACATTAAAAAGTTCTGAACTCAAAAAACTTTCAGACTATATTGATTCTCTTGAAGCAAAGGGTGCTGACGGCGAAAAATACCGTGCGACCCTTGAAGACTCGGCAAAAAAGGGATTTGCCCTTGCATTGCCATCATTAAATCGAGAATGTGTTGACGAAATAGTTAACACTCTTTCTTCTGCAGAACTTGAAAATCTTTGTAAAGCGCTCAAAAAAGAAAGTTCAAAGATTATCCCAACATCTCAACTCTATACAGAAGAAAAAACAGAAGACAATCAGAACAGTCAGTTTAAATTTTAGGAGGTTATATAATGGCTAATTTTGAAACAATTAAACTTGATAAAGGACTTTACCACACATCTAAAGGCTTTCTTAATGAACTTGAAAGCATTGACCCATCAGAAAACTATAAAGGCACTTCACTTGAAGGTCTTGATGCATTTGAACGCCAATTAAAGCGTTTTGACATCAAAATCAAGGGAACAAATAGCGACACAATCGACAAGTTTTTTGCTACAACTGATTCTGCAGCACTTTTCCCTGAATACATCTCTCGTGCTGTTCGTCAGGGTGTTGAAAGTGCTAATATTGTTGACCATCTTATTGCTACAAAGACTAATATTAATGGTCTTGATTACAGAACTATCACTTCAATTCCAACTGAAGAAGACAAAACTCTTGCAGAAGTTGCCGAAGGCGCAGCAATCCCTGAAACTGTTGTAACCACACAGGAAAACCTTGTTACTCTTAAGAAGCATGGCAGAATGCTTGTTGCTTCTTATGAAGCAATTCGTTTTCAGAAGCTTGACCTTTTCACAGTTACACTTCGTCAAATCGGTGCACATATTGCGCGTTCACAATTTAAAAATGCAATTGATGTTATTATTGTAGGTGACGGCAATGAAAACGAGGCAGAATCTTTCAACCCAAAAAATTCAGATGATTTGGAATATTCAGACTTCCTTAATCTTTGGAATCTCTTATCGCCTTACGAATTGAACACAATTCTTTTACCAAAAAATTATGCTCCTGCCGTTTTAACAATTCCTGAATTCAAAGATGCTCATGCGGGTCTTAATTTCCATGGTAGTGGCTCAATGATTACACCTTTTGGTGCAAAAGTTTTGGTTACCGACCATCTTAGCCGTGAGATTATTGGTCTTGATAAAAACTATGCACTTGAAATGGTAACTGCAGGTGATATTCAGACAGAATATGATAAACTCATTGACCGTCAGCTTGAGCGTACAACAATCTCACAGATTTCAGGCTTTGCTAAAATCTTTAATGACGCAGCAAAATATATGGCTCTCTAATTTTAAAGAGGTGATGAGCTTGATTAATCATGATTCTGTTATTAATATAATAACAAGTTTAGGCTTATTATCTGACGATGAGCTTGATAAAATCCAATCTTTTTGTACTGCTGCTTGTCAACAAATAAAGCAAAGACTCAAAGACCCCGAATTTTCAAATCACCCTACTATAATTATGGTTTGTGCCAGTATTGCACTTTATAACTTTTTGCTTATCAATAGCACCACCGAAGATTTTTCATCCTTTAAAGCAGGTGATGTAACCGTTACGCAAAATCATCAGTCAAGAATTGAAAATGCTGTGAAATTCAAAAATGAAGCACTTGTTTCTGCAGCGCCATATCTTACAGATATTGACTTTGTTTTCAAGGCGGTGGAAGTTTGAATATAGATAGAATTATTCAAAATTTCGGTATGTCTGTTCATATTGAAAATCAAGAAGGTTGGGTTTCTCCTACTTTTAACACATTCATTCAACCACTTCGATATAAAAACAAACTTTATATGACAGGTGATGTTACACCAATCGGTAAAAACACTCAAGATGTTTATCTGTATATAGGTCCAAGAGAACACGACCTTACAAAATTTAATTCTTCTTACAGAATTTATGACGCAGATAACAATTCTTATATAATTGACCGAGCAGAAAAAGTTACATTCAAAAATGAAGTTGTCTATATCTGGGCAATTATCAGAAAAACAACGGAGGATAAAGTATGACAATAAACGGACTTTTAGCGAAAAAAATTGTTAATATTTTAGGTGCAGAAAGTCAATTTAGCGACCTTATTTTTGTTGTCGCCTATGAAAATGAAATCAAACCAACGCCACTCACGGACCCCATTGTAGCAATTTCCATTAAACATTGTGAAATTGGTGATAAGGTTTCAACCACTCTTGAAAATGGTCAACTAGTTACACTCAATTCACGAAATATGAGCACGACCTTAAGTGCCGATATATATTTGCCATATTCCAAGGGTGGAAGTGAAGGACATAAAATTTTTGACCGAATTGCAACATATTTATTGTTCTCATCAACATACACTATTTCAAAAGCAGTCTGTTATAACACAGATTATGACAACTCTTGTCAAGCAATTATATTGCGTACACATTTTGTGTTTGAAAACTTAATAGCAGGATAAATAAAAAAGCCCGTCGAGGATAATCCCCGACGGGTAATTTTTTATTATTTTAAATTAGTCAGCGTTTTCTTCTTCGATTTTATCAACAATTTCTTGTGGAATTGCTTCACCGTGTTTAACGAAGAGAATACAAGCAATACTCAAGATGAACATAATTGGGCTGTAAACGAAGAGGGACAAGTATGTGCCTGAGAGCATACGAACGATACCATAAACGATTGGAGAAGCAATCTGTGCTGAGAATGTTGCGGTGTAGTAATAACCTGTGAATGTACCAACCTTGTCGATACCACCGATTTCGAGAACGAGTGGTAATGTGTTAACTGTAATGAACATATTAGCAGCACCACCAAGGATAAGTGCAAGCCAGATAACGGTCATACTACCTGTTACAACATAAAGAAGGAACACAGCCATAAATACTACAAGACCAATGAGAATTGTCTTTTTACGGCCAATCTTTTTGCCCATTTTACCAGCAGGGATTGCAGCAGCAGCAGAGCAAACAGCAAACAATGTTGTCATAATTGTTGCTTCACCTGTGCTCTTGCCAAGAACTTCAGCAGCAAAAAGTGCGAAGAATGTTGTAATAGCGTTTGTACCACAGAAAAGGAAGAACAAACCACCGAGCATAAAGATAAGGCTCTTTCTTTCGCCCTTTGAAAGTTTTTCTGCTTTTCTTGCAGCTTTTTCAGCCTTTTTAGCTGCTTTTCCATCTGCTGCCTGATTATTTGCAGCGACTTCTTCAAGGCTTGATGGCTCGTGAACGAATACACGAACAACAAGCATACCGATAACCATAACGATAGCGCCGAGAAGGAATACATAAGGGAAGCTTGTCTGCTGTTCGTTTTCAGCAGTAACCTTAACGCCTGTTGCAAGAAGATAGATAGCACTTACAAGTGTACCTGCTACCATACCAAGAACAGAACCAACGCCACCCATAAGGTTGATAATAGCATTACCTTCACTGCGAAGATGTGGAGGTGTGAGTGCAGGCATCAAAGCAACTGCAGGAGCACGCCAAAGTGACATTGAGAATACGAAGAGAATGATAAAGAACATTGTTACAGGAAGAGTTGACTTCAATGCTACCCATGGAATAAGAGCAAAGAGAACTGCTGAAATTGGAGCACCGTAAACAATGAAAGGACGACGTTTGCCAAGCTTTGAACGGCAACGGTCTGAAAGTTTGCCGAATGTTGGCTGGAAGATAACACCGAAGATGTTATCGAATGTCATAATAACACCGATGAAAAGTGGAACAAGAGTAATTCCACCACCTGCTGTGTTAACATCCTGGCCCTGTGTTTTTGCAAATTCAGCAAGAACAGGGAATGCTTCATTTAGCTTTGCACTAAGGTTTGTAATAAAAATTGATTCTGTAAGTAATCTGTTAAGAATCTTTGTGATGTATGGGTCATAAATTGCCCATGCAATTGATGTTGTGAGAAAAGCGAAACCAGTAAGTATGGTATGCCATGTGTGGAGCTTACCGTTTTTCTCACAGAAAAGTTCTGTTTTGTTACTCATAATTTTTCCTCCTGGATTTAATCCAAAATTAGACATATTAATTATACTATATCTTAATTAAAATGGAAATATGTAAAAGGACTAAATTTAAATTATTTTTTTGTATACTGTGTCAATAAAAAGACAGGCTCTCAAGCAGAACTCTTGTCTTTTTGAAACTGCTAACCGGACTCGACCATCTGCTTCGGCTACGCCTTGCATACTGTTGGCTCGGTGACCCAATGCCTTGCATTCGGTACCCACCTCGCCACTCTGTGCTAAAAACAATCCACAGAATTGTTTTCTCAACGCACAGACCCAAGGGTTCAAGTCCGAGCAAAAAAATAAAGGCATTCCAAAAGAAACACCTTTATTTTTGTCTCTCGTGTCCGAAAAAGAACTGGGCAAAAACCGAGAAATATTTAGTCTTTAATTAAAAATTATCACTTCTATGTTGCTCGCTTAAGAAATGCGGGTTGGAATCATCTTCAGGATACAGAAAATCACTAAATTCTTGAGGACCTATTTCCATCAACTTATTCAATTCCTGTTTGTTCAAGAGAACTACTTGAAGGCAAGCAACTGTTTTAAGTAAACCTGTTTTACAACGTAAAGCGGCAGTCGTTTCAAGAATTTGCGGGAACTCAATGAAAGCTGCTATCATTTCGTCATTTGGATCATCATTTTCCCATTCAAAACTATGTGCATATGTAATATGCGTTTTGTTAAAATACGCAAAAGTCGCAACCACGAGCAATTTGTTATGATACCAATTCAGAATTTCCTTATCAGTCAAATCAACATCTGGTGCAACAAACATCATATATTCATTATATAACCCAACAGTATTCTGTATTGCCGGCATTTTATAATCGCTCGCACCCATCGTTACTAATTTCCAAAAATTATATTTATCATTTGGTTTGTATAACAATACATCAATATGCAATCCATTGTCCGCTATCGGATGCAAAACGATACAATCGTCTTGTGCAAAATAAGTATCACAATGTTTAATTAACTTTTCCATTTCTTTTGTTTTCATAATTTCACTTCCCTTGAGTTTATTATAGCATAAAAGCGAAAAAGGCGCAATAATTATTCATTATTCATCAGCGAAGCGACTTCAATATTCATTATTCATTCGAAAATCCGTTCCCTGTTAATGAATAATGAATGATGAAAAATGAATAGTGAAAAATACAAACAAAAATCCGTCCACTTTCGTGAACGGATTTTCGTTTGGAGCTGCTAACCGGACTCGAACCGGTGACCTCGTCCTTACCAAGGACGTGCTCTACCACCTGAGCCATAGCAGCGCATTTTAAATGCAAGAGTAATTATACAGTTGTTTATATTGTTTGTCAAGGGAAAATACTCTTTGAATGTGCTCTTGCAATGCGCCACTTTTTAAAGTATAATAACCGATAGAAAGGATGAGTGGTATGGCTGAGAAAAAAAGAATTGACTCTTTTGACATTTTAAAAACAATTGCAATTTTTCTTGTTGTTTTTTGTCACTATGTAATTTTGTCTGACACAATTGCCGAAAATTTTGCAATGACAATTTGTTTTATTGGTGTACCTATTTTCTTTATGGTCAACGGCGCATTACTGATGCGAAAATCTTTTAATCTTAAACAACATCTTTTTAAAACCTTTTCAGTTTATACAATCGCAACTATTTGGCGAGTTTTATATTTGGTTATTGATGCAACTAAGAATGATGCTTTCGGCAGTTTAATCGACCTTAAACAAGAAACTTTATCATATATATTTTTCTGGTCAAATTCTTCAATAACATCTCCTGGTCACATGTGGTTTATGGAATCTCTTCTCGCAATATATCTGATTTTCCCTTTACTTCACCTTTGTTATAAAAGCGAAAAACAAGGTCGACAAAGTTTATCTTTATTGCTTATTGTTCTTTTTGTAGGGATTATGTGCAAAACAGAATTTAATATTGCCATAAATGTTATTAACAAACTATTTTCGACTAATTTTGTTATATCTGCCAACCCAATTACTGATTTCTTGCCATATTCACAAGGCACCGCCATCTTCTATTTTGTTTTGGGCTCTTTGCTCACTCAAAAATTAAATGGATATGAGAATTCTCCAAAAATAAATATAACATTAAAACATAGAATTATTTTACTTGTAATTTTTATCTCATCATGGATTTTAATGATTTGGACTAAATCACTTATAGATGGAACTTGGAATTGGACTGGCGCTTTATATGGTAATGGTTATCAAAGAATTCCTACCCTTTTAGCCAGCGTTTCATTATTTGTTGCCTTGTATGACATAACTTTAAAGAACACTATGGTTCGCAAGTCTTTTAAAACACTTTCTTCATATACATTAGGCATTTACTATTTGCATTGGATTTTTTTACCGTTTATTACACCGTTCTTTAACACTAATGGATTATGGCAAAACACATTGAAAACATTAATAGCTATAGCAATTTCTTCAGTTACCATTTTTGCATTAAGTTATGTTCCTATAATAAGAAAGTTGGTGAAATAACATGAGTTCAAACAAAAGAATTGTTTGGATGGATATTTCTCGAACAATTGCAATTATTTTCGTGGTGATTTGCCATGTTATTGAAACACAATATTATTCTGTTAGAATGGGAAAACTTGTGGTTTCAGATGAATTGTGGCTTTTTGAGAATATTCTCTTTACATTTGGCAGACTTGGTGTACCACTATTTTTAATGTTAACTGGTGCACTTATGCTAAACAGAGAATACGACATTAAGCAATTTTATAAAAAATCTCTTATTCCACTATTTTTAACTACAGAAATTTGGACTATTATAAATTATTTTTACTACTGTATTCAATATTCTGCCGAATTCAGCATTAAAAATCTTATCGGCAATATGGTGTTCGTTAAAACATCACCTCTCAACCACATGTGGTATATGCCAATGATTTTAGGCATTTATCTGGTAATCCCTTTTGTTGCAAAAGCACTAAAAAACGTCCGCTTTTCAGATGTTTTCTTACCTTTATTAATTTCTTTCGGAGCATTTTCAATTGTGCCTATCTTCAACGCTCTTGCAGGTGAAGTTGTATCCTTCTTTCCTGATGCCAATTTGACCATTAATGTTGCCTTTTTGGGTGGCTTATATGGAATGTTGATGATTATCGGTCATTACGCAGGCAAAGAAGACCTTTTGAAAAAAGTTCCAACATTTATATTTGTTTTAACGTTTATTATCTCTTTTGCTTTCAACTCTCTTGGTGCAAGATATTTTTACTCACGAGAATTATATCATTCAGATGTTTTTGGTTGGTACACTTCTCCATTTATAATCATTGCAGCAATATGCTTGTTTGAATTGATTAAAAGACTACCTGCAAAAGATTGCCCAAAAACTATATTATTAATTTCAAAAGGCAGTTTTGCAATTTATCTCACTCACAACCTTGTTTTAATATCTTTTAATGCTTTGATACAAAAATATGAAATTTTTAATGATTTAAACTTTGTTGTTTTAAGCATTATCCGATTTGTCGTTTCTTTTGGTATTCCTCTTTTGATTATAGCAATTGCAAACAAATTGCCGTTTAAAGAAATAAAAAAGCTCATTTTATATATGAAATAAAAATTTAACGCTCTCCCTATTTTTAGGAAGAGCGTTTTTTTACATATTCAAAAAATCTGAATTTCGTGGCACAACAAATGTGATTGCACTTTCTAAAAGTTTAAATTCTCTTTCAGTTACATAAGCACATTCACCATCAACATTGACCGCCGCAGGGTTTTTACTTTCGATTTTAACCTTTTTACAATGACGGAATTTTGTAATGTCAAGGTCTAAATGCTCACCGTTTTTATAAACGCTGATAAGTGGCAAAAGTTTTATTGGACTTCTATCACTTTTCACCATAACACAGTCTATGAGTCCGTCATTTGGCATTGCATTTGGTGCTGCTTTATATCCACCACCATACCAACGGGAATTACCGATATAACAGAAAAGATAATCGTCTTCAAAAACTTCATTGTCATCAATTGTAATTTTAAATTGATTTTTAGTTTTACCTTTTGCAAGGCAACCAAGTGCTGCAAGTGTATAAGCTAATTCGCCGTTTATCCCTGGGATTTTTTTATAAGAAATCTGTCTTATACAAATTTCAGAGTCAAGACCCATTGCACACTCGTTAATAGCAACTGCACCATCTGTTTCAATCAAGTCAAGCTTCATTGGTATGCCGTTCACATGGTCATCAAGATTTGTAGTTTTGCCAAAAAGTCTGCAAAAATCATTGCCTGAACCCAAAGGAATATTAGCAACCTGACAGTTAGGATATTTATAACAGCCGTTGACAACTTCATAAAAAGTGCCGTCACCACCACAGGAGTAAAAACGGATTTCTTCACCTGTTTTTGCCTTTTCTTCAACAAAACGCATACCATCACGACTTGCTTTTGTCACATAAATTTCTGCATCAAGGTTTTTATCTTTAATATAATTTTCAATTGTTGAAATATAAGTATTAACAGATTTACCTTTTCCCGCTACAGGATTGACAATAAAAATATGTCTCAAAAAATCACCTTATTTATAATACATATATAACTGACATTTAATCATACCATTATAAAGTTTTCTTCGTTTATCGGCTTTTCTACCAAAACATTTTTCAAATGTTTCGTCAGGACTGATAATATAGTATGCCCAACCTTTTTCTTGAGTAAAGATTTTACCCATTGTGCGATAAATGTCTTCAGCCGCTCTGATGTCGAGCATTCTTTCGCCATAAGGCGGGTTACATATTACTGTACCTTTTTCACTCTTGCGAACAAAATCCTTTAAGTCTCTCTTTGACAAATCAATTTTCATTGATACGCCTGCTCGACGGGCATTTTCTTTTGCCACTTCAAGAGCGTGAAAATCAATATCTG
Organism: Candidatus Fimenecus sp.; assembly: GCA_045632525.1. Taxonomy (GTDB): domain Bacteria; phylum Bacillota; class Clostridia; order Oscillospirales; family Acutalibacteraceae; genus Fimenecus. The sequence goes on along the minus strand of JAZQWV010000017.1, from coordinate 30,173 downwards.
AACCATAAGCCATAAAATCAGCATCACGGATTACCAAATCAGTTGCTCTGTTTCTTTCTTGTTGCCATACAGAAGAGTCAATATTTTGAAATCTTTCACAAGCAAATGAGCGACGAAGACCTGGCGCAATATTGAGTGCTTTCATTGCACCCTCAATGAGAATTGTACCCGAGCCACAGCATACATCATAAAGAGTATGATAATGACGAAGTCGTGCAAGCTCTGCCATTGACGCTGCAAGAGTTTCTTTGATTGGCGCTGCATTTGCAACAGGACGATATCCACGCTTATGAAGACCTGCACCCGATGTGTCAATAAACACTGTCACAATATCTTTCATAATTGAAAACTGAATTTGATATTTTGTGCCAGTTTCTTCAAACCAAGAAATTCGGTATTTCTCTTTAAGTCTTTCAACAACGGCTTTTTTAATGATTGCCTGACAGTCACTTACAGAAAAAAGCTTTGAGTTGAGCGAGTGTCCTTTAACAGGAAATTCGTCATATTGACCTATCCATTCTTCCCAAGGCAACTTCTTAACACCTTGAAAAAGTTGTTCAAAGGTCACCGCTGTAAATTCGCCCATACGGATTAAAATGCGTTCGCTATATCGTGAGCAGATATTTGCGCGAACAAGAATACTCTCGTCACCTTCAAAATCAACCCTACCATTTTTTGCTTCAACATTTTGTGCGTCCATATCTTTTAATTCCTGTGCCACAAGACCTTCAAGCCCTAAGAGACAAGGCGCAGAAAATTTAATGTTCATATTATTTCTCCATTCAAATAGTCAAAATTTATCCATTATAAATAAAGTATAGACACTTTTCGTTATTTTGTCAATGGAATGAAATTACTTTAACAAATTCAAATTTATACAACAAAAAGAGCAGATAGCCTTTCGGTTATCTGCTCTGATTTCATTGTACTTTTAAGAATTAAAGTTCTGCAAAGTATTTGATTGTTCTAACCATCTGTGATGTGTAGCTGTTTTCGTTGTCATACCAAGAAACAACCTGAACTTCATAGAGGTCATCAGCAATCTTAGCAACCATTGTCTGTGTTGCATCGAAGAGTGAACCGTATCTCATGCCGATAACGTCTGAAGAAACGATTGGGTCTTCGTTGTAGCCGTAGCTTTCTGAAGCAGCAGCTTTCATAGCAGCGTTGATGCCGTCTTTTGTAACATCTGTGCCCTTAACAACTGCTGTAAGGATTGTTGTTGAACCTGTAGCAACAGGAACTCTCTGTGCTGAACCGATGAGTTTGCCGTCGAGTTCTGGAATTACAAGGCCGATAGCTTTAGCTGCGCCTGTTGAGTTAGGAACGATGTTAGCAGCACCAGCACGAGCTCTTCTCATGTCGCCCTTTCTGTGAGGACCGTCGAGAATCATCTGGTCGCCTGTGTAAGCATGGATTGTAGCCATGATACCGCTCTGGATTGGAGCGTAATCGTTAAGAGCCTTTGCCATAGGAGCAAGGCAGTTTGTTGTGCAAGATGCAGCTGAGATGATTTGGTCATCTGCTGTAAGGATGTCTTCGTTAACTGAGAAAACAACTGTCTTTGTTTCTTTATCTGCTGGAGCTGAAATAACAACTTTCTTAGCACCTGCATTGATGTGAGCCATTGACTTTTCTTTTGAGCAGTAGAAACCTGTGCATTCAAGAACTACGTCAACACCGATTTCACCCCAAGGAAGGTTGTTAGCGTCTGCTTCCTTGTAGATTGTAAGAGTTTTACCGTCAACTGTGATTGTACCTGCTTCGTCGTCAGCTTCAACTGTGTGAAGACCTTCGCCGATTCTTCCGCAGTAACCGCCCTGAGCTGTGTCGTACTTAAGAAGGTTAGCAAGCATTGAAGGTTTTGTAAGGTCGTTGATAGCAACAACATCATAACCTTCTGCGCCGAACATCTGTCTGAAAGCAAGACGTCCGATACGGCCGAAACCGTTAATAGCAACTTTAACTGACATTTTGAATTCCTCCAAATAAATTATTTACAAATATTAGTATGCATATTATTGCGTATATTATTTTATCTCTTTTCAAGTAAATATGCAAGAGTTATTTTGAATTTTTTGGTGTTTTGTTAACTTTTTGTCAATGTGTTCAAATTTTAGTGAATATTTACCCAAAATGAGTATAAAATTTATAGTATGAATACTGATTTTAACACTAAAACTTTTAAAAATCTCAATGAACGCGATAACTTGCAAGACCTTTTTGATAATTCGTTTATTAAAATGGACACAATTAGTCTCAGGAATCACTACCAAAAGCTTCGAAAATTAGAATTTGATAGTCCCTTGGATTTCGCACTTGAAAATGTTGATATTTCTTCTCTTGTTGAAAATCTGACACTTGCCTGCGACATAATCTGCACTGAAAATGGTACAAATTTTATATATTGTGGGAACTCAACATCAATCGCAAAGGCAAATCAAAAATTCATTACAAAAGCATTTCTTAATCTTTTGTCAAATGCTTTTCTATATGGCTGTGGCAATCTTATCACTGTAAAAACTATTGAAAAAAGCAATTTTATAAGCATCGAAGTTCAAAATGCAGGTTGGTTGGAAAATGATTTTGCTTTTGGCGACGGGCTTAAATATGTTAATAAAATCTGCCAAAAATTAAATGGTCATTTTTTCATATCAACAGACCTGTTATCTGTTAAATCGGTTATGCTGATTCCAAAATCACGCGGTTTTAAAGATGTGGTTAGAAATCCCGATTTCTGTGAGCTTTTAGGTGACCGACTCTCTCCCGTATATGTAGAATTTTTTGGAATAAATTAAGGCTCATTCACCATTAGAATGAGCCTTTTGTTTTTATTTAGAAAAGACACCTTTCCAGTCACTTGGTGGTGCGTTATAAAGAACACCATCAAGAATCATATCAAGAATTTCTTCAATTTTTTCTGTTCCCTTTTTGAGTTTGAGAATTTTCTTGATTCGTTTGTTGAAAAAGGCATCAAAAGCCTTATATTCAGCCGTATCGGGCGTATAAGGTTCGTCACCATAGAACACATTTGTAATTACTTCTAAAATAAAGTCCTTAACATTTCTGTCTTTGATAGATGGGTCAACATATTTGCTGAACGCAAAGATTTTGCCAAATGTACCAAAAGTTGCTTTTTGCAAAAATTTACCCGCTGGCACAAGAATTGGCTTTAACTTATAAATCTTTTCGGGTGTCATACTGAAAGATGTTGAAAGCACTGCTAATTTGTCAATATCATAAGCCGCTGAATCGAAAATCGCATTGAGAAATTCTTGGAAATTTTCTCTTGTATATTCGTCGATAGTTTTGCCTTTTAAATCCCAGTCAAAATTATCGATTTTAACGCTATCAATCTGCACCTCAGTATCAGTCATTACAACTTTTCGCATTGCGTTTGGATAACCAACTGCAGAACAAGTGTTGATGTCATATAAATCATTACCTTTAGCAGTTGTCATTTTCGCAATATTCATCATGTGAGTGTGACCTGTGAAAATAAATTTAATGCCATTATCAGCAAAAAATTCTGATGTTTTTTCAAAGTCACCGAGCATATCGCGACGGCTGAAATAAGGATAAATAGGGCTTGGTGGCAAAACAGGATGATGCGTTACCGCAAAGATATAATCACCGTTAGCCTTTGCATCATCTATTTGCTCTTTAATCCACTGGAGGCAATCGTCATAATAGCCACAGAAGAATTCATCGCCATCATCATTAAGACAGAGCAATCTGTATCCTTCTTGCAATTTAACACAATAGGAATGGCTTGGTTTATGTAATGAAATAGCCTCTGACAAACCAAAATCATTATAGATTTCTAAAAGGTCATCGCGGTCTGTGCGAGTTGCAGTTAAAATTTCATCACCAACACATTTTTCAGCCTTACCTGTACCATTACCATTTTCCATAAAATAGTCGTGAGTACCTGTTGTAAGATAAACCTTTTTGCCTGCATCTTTAAGACGATAAAGTTTTGGAAGCAAATCTCTATGGCTTTCCATAGCGCCATTACAGGTAACATCGCCTGTGATAAGAACTATATTTGTTTCTTTATCTTCAATGATTTTGTCAAAATAAGCATCAATCATTGGGCCTGTTTCTGCAAGACATTTTTGGTCAGAAAGACAAATGCTCTCAAAGGCTTTACCTTCAATACCAAGTTCGTGTGCGTAATGATGCAAGTCAGTAATCTGATAGAATTTTAAATCTGCCATAATATCACCTTATTCTGCAACCTGTTCGCTTGCGCGTTTTTCGATAATATAGTCGTGAACTTTGTCAGCAAGTTCACCATAAACCTTAAATTTCTTGCGGAACACAATAAGAGATGCTGTGAAGAAGAGCATTGGCACACCGAAACAGATTACGCCGATACCTGTTTTTGTTGTGTCATTAAGACCAATGCTTGTCATAATCTGTTCGTTGTAGTTCATAATACCTAAACCGCCGAAAAGCACGATTGTCTGCATTGTGTAAGCCATCTTCTGCAAGAAACCTTTCATTGAGAAAGTGATGCTTTCGTTTCTCTCGCCGTTTTTGTATTCGCCATAGTCAACAATATCTGCAAGGAAAATTGTCTGTGAAACAAACATTGAAGAAACACCAACAGATGCAAGAATATAGCAAACATCCATAATCACAACATTGAGTTTAAGAATTGGTCCTGTTATAAGCATTAAGCCATAGCCCACGATTGCAGTAACAAGAGAAATTGTGTATGTCTGTCTCTTTGAGAACCATTTTGTAAGCACAGGCACAACCAAAAGTCCGAGCACAGAACCAACTGTACCAATTGTCTGGAAAAGTGACTGTAATTTCGAGTTACCCAAAGTATCTGTGAAATAATAAACTGCAGTTGAACTTGTTAAGTACCAACCTGCATTTGAAAGCATTGCAAAGATAATAAACACAACAAGCTGGTCATTATTTTTGATAACAGTGAAAATCTGTTTAAGTGAGAATTTCTTTTTCTCGCCATAAACAACATTCTTTTCTTTTGTTACAAGCACACATACAAGTGCAAAGAAGACGAGTGCAACACCACAGATTCCTGCCCAGCGTGAAAAACCAGTTGCACTATAACCTTTTGCGTCAGTAATACCACTTGAAAGCATTGGACAGATAATTGGTGTGAGAATTGAGATAATTCCTTGACCTATACCTGAGAAAGAGCGAGCAACAGTTGCCACAAGATTTCTCTCTTTTTCTTCACTTGTGAATGATGGCACCATTGACCAATAAGGAATATCAGCCATTGTGTTGGTCATACCCCAAAGGACATACATAACACCTATGTAAATATAAAGTGGGAGTCCACTCATACCAAAAGATGTAAACAAAAGGAAAAGAACAACAGCATTGCACATTGCACCAATTAAAATCCATGGTCTATATTTACCAAACTTTGTTCTTGTGTTGTCAACAACTGTGCCCATCATTGGGTCGTTGATACCGTCCCAAATACGAGCAAGAGGTGTGATAAGAAGCAAGAAACCTTCTTGAAGACCTAACACACTTGAAAGATAATATGAAAGGTATGAATAGAACATACCATAACTCAAATCGAGACCAATTGCACCGATTCCATAACCCAACGCAGTAGGGAAAATTGATTTCTTTTTAGTTGCCATTATCTTCTCTTACCTCACTTATCACTAATTTCAAGTCGTCCGCTATTTCAGGAAATTCTCTACTGAAATTTTCTTGTTTTTCTTCATATTTTGAAAGTGCCAACGATAACACACCAACTGTCGCCGTGACAAAAGGTGCTGCCTTGATGGCAACTTTTATAAGTTTTTTAGCATCCATCAGTCACGAGTCACCACCGTTCCAACAGTTTTTGCACCAATAAATTCAGAAATTATATTATATCTCACTCTACCATTAAGAATTGCAACTTCTTTTACGCCATTTTCAATAAGGTTTATAATGTTGCGAATTTTTGGTATCATTCCACCCTTGGCAAGACCGCTGTCAAGAAGCATTTTTGCTTTTTCCACATTTATCTTTTCAAGAGCAGTTTTTTCATTCTGACTATCAAGGAAAATTCCATTAACATCAGTTATATATACGAGACAATCAGCACCCAAAGCCAAAGCTACTTGTCCTGCTGCATCATCTGCATTAATGTTCACTGTGCCCAACGCATCGCATCTTCCCACAGGAGAGAGTACAACTGTGTATCCCTTTTCAAAAAGAGTATCAATAAGTGTTGTATCAACCCTTGAGATATCACCAACTCTGCCGAGTGATTTACCGTTTATATATTTAGGTGTTGATTTTAAAATGTTGCCATCAGTACCACTTATGCCAACCGCTGAAATATTGCTCTGTGAAAAACGCTCAACGATTTTCTTGTTGACGCTTCCTGAAAGCACCATTTCAACCACATTCATTTCGTCGTCACCCGTTACACGATAACCCTCATAGAATTCAGATTTAAGTCCCATCTTATCAAGAGTTTTACTGATTTCTTTGCCACCGCCGTGAACAACGATGATTTTTGCACCTACCATTGTAAGAAGTGCAATGTCTTCGAGAAGATTTTTCATAAGTGTTTCATCGTCAAGACAACTGCCACCAAGTTTAATTACAACTCTTTTATTATGGAGTTTGTGAAGCTGTGGCAAAATATCCTGAACACTTTTTATTTTCTCGTCGTTATCAAGTCCGTTTTTTTTATCGTATTCTTTAAGGGCTTTAAGTGCATATTCAACATCAGTTGGACAATCAATATATTCTATTCCACGCTTTTGTCTTGTTTCGTTGCCCTTGCCGGTAATGAGAATTACACTATCTGCACCCATTTCGTTAATAGCCATGCTGATAGCTTCACCACGGTCATCAATAATCTTATATTTGCCACCCTTTGACTCAACAAAAGATGCCACTTCAAGAGAAATTTTCTGTAATGACTCTTCGCCTGGGTCTTCTTCAGTAATATAAGTCATATCTGCATATTGCCCTGCCATCTCACCCAAGTCTTTACGACGGATAAGTGCCTTATTACCAGGACAACCAAATACGATTGCGATTTTTCTGCCTGGGTATTCTTTTCTAACTGAATTAAAGAGATTTTCAAAACTCATTCTGTTGTGAGCGTAGTCAACAATAGCAGTAATTCTCTTGTCAGCGTTTTCATAAACTTCCATTCGTCCACTTGAACGAGCTTTAAGAAGACCTGTATAAATATATTGTTCTGGTATTCCAAGTTTGTTGCAGACAGCAATAGCACAGAGAGCGTTTTCAACATTGAAAAGTCCCGGCATTGTGAGTGTGAAATCACGGTCAAAATCCTTTGTTCTTACTGTAAACACAGTATCAGAGCCATCTTTTCTGATGTTATAGCCATAAACATCTGCATTTTCGTCCTTTGTACTGAATGTGATTACTTCAGGAGCATTTTTTGATGCTTTAATCACATCTTCGCTACGGTCTGTATCGAGATTTACAACTGCTGTTTTGCATTGTGAGAAAATCTTCATTTTTGACTGGAAATAGTCTTCAAAATTAGGGTGTTCAATGGCACTGATGTGGTCGATGCCAATATTAAGATAACAACCAATTGTAAAATCGACGCCAAACACTCGTCCATATTTAAGTGCCTGTGAAGAAACTTCCATTGTGAAGTGTTCAATGTCGCTCTTAACCGCATTGTCAAAATGCTTGTGCAAATCAAATGGTTCGGGAGTTGTTAAATGGCTTTCAATATTGATTACGCCATCATAAGTGTCAATTGATGATACAATTGCACTCTTTTTCTTACCAAGACTTTGGAGATATTCGTCTTCGATATATTTGATAAAATAAGCAGTTGTGGATTTACCTTTTGTACCTGTTATGCCCACAAGTTTAAGCTTTTCATAAGCATTTTCATAGAAGAAATTAGCCATAAGCCCCATTGCAAGTCGCACATCACTGACGATTACACAAGGAGCATCTGTATTATATTTTTTCTCTGCAATATAAACTGTTGCACCCTTGCTGAGAGCATCAAGTAAGAATTGTTCTTTGAAATGCGCACCCTTGCACAAGAAAAATGTATTCTCTTTAATATCTTGTGAATTATATGAAACATAGCCGATTTCTATATTCTCATCAGCTGTGCATTCACAAAGTATTCCGTTTTCTCTAAAAAGTTCAAGATAATCTTTTAATCTGCTCATTTTAATCTCCCTTAAAAGATACATTAAATCATTATATATCATACCACAGTAGGAATTATTATGCAACAAAAAACAGCGAAGAATAATCTTCGCTGTTTTTATAAATTCTCGCCTGTTTCAATATTGATAATATCTTTAAAAATTGCACGGTGTGTGCCTGAAATATATTTATCAATATGAAGTGAGCCAAAAAACCATTTTTTAAATTTACAGTTGCTTGCCAACTCTTCAAAATATGCATTAAGAGCTGTAACACGAAGCATTTCGTTTTCATTAAGATTTAAAAAACTCTTTACTTTCAACGGTGGCTCGTGAGTTACAATTACATCCATATCATAATTTGCAACTTCAAGGTTTTCTGCGCCTTCAAGCAATTCTTCCTGTGTTGGGATTTCGTCTTTTGACCATGCATTCACATCACGACGAATGTCAACATCAGAACTTTCGCCACCACCCATTGTAAAGATTTTTTTGCCTTCGATTTCAAAAATCTGGCCACGCATAAGGTGATAGAGATTACCATAAATCTTATGGACTTTACCACCGTTCCATTGGCTGATTTCATAATTATTTAAAAGTTCAAAATTTTCGTGAGTACCATCAATGAAACAAACATTATATTTTCTTTTGCCCAAATTCTGCAAAAAATTTTGCTCTGCTTGGCTGTCATCCCACAAAAAGCCAAAATCACCACAGATTATGAGGGTGTCGCCTTCTTGTAATTTGCGCAAACGCCAGCGAGAGAGTCTGTCGCGGTCGCCGTGAGTGTCACCTGTAATAAATATCATAATTTTTTCCTTTTCTTACTTGGATATTACTATTATTTGTGCTATACTCTTATTGTATTACTTTTAGTTTAATTTTTCAAGTGGGTGATTTTTTGAAAAAAGTTATTTCTGTTCTTTTAATAACTATACTTTTCATATCATGTTTCTGCGTCAGCGGTAATGCCGCATTCAACTCATTGTTAGAAACAGAAGCTGATATTGTTCTTTTGGTTAACACCGATAGCGAAACCGTTATTTTCGATAAAAATGCAGATAAAAAGACTGCACCTGCTTCTCTTACCAAAATGGTTACTTGCATGTTGGCGCTTGAATATTATGACGACTTGAGCGTATCTCTCACTTGCGAGAGATACCATCTTGAAGACCTTTATCAGCAAGATGCTTCAACAGCGGGTATCCGTACAGGCGAAACTCTTACTATTGAGCAACTTTTATATTGTCTTATGCTTCCATCAGCAGGTGACGCCGCAAATATTCTTGCCTATAGCATTGCGGGCACACCTGATAATTTTGTTGTAATGATGAACGAGTATGTTAAAGGGTTAGGATGTGAAAACACAAACTTTATCAACCCACACGGACTTGACGGCGACGGTAGTGCATACACAACTGCAAATGACCTTTATAAAATCACAAAACACGCTCTCACAAATCCAACTTTCAAAAAAATCACAAGTACACCAAGATATGATATTCCACCTACAAATGAATATCACGAAACCCGTTATCTTCACAACACCAATAAAATGATGAACCCTGCATATAAGGATTATTATAACGAAAGTATTTCGGGTGTTAAAACTGGTACAACTGACCTTGCAGGACATTGCGTTATTTCAACTGCATCTAAAAACGGATATAACTATATGCTTATCGTTTTGAATGCTCCACAATATGACATTGATAATGACGGCTATGAAGAAAATGTTGCATTTACAGACAGCAAAAGAATCTATGAATGGGCATTTAAAAATATTGAACTTACAAAAATCACTAACACAACTGATGTTGTAACAGTTGTTGATGTTGAATACAACTGGAAAGTTGACCATTTAAGACTTTTGCCTGCAAAAGAAATTTCTGCACTTGTTCCAACAGGTACACAAGCGGGTAGTCTTGTAATTCGTCCAATCGAAAGCGAAACACCAAAAGTAGTTCAAGCGCCTATCAAAAAAGGCGATGTTATCGGCAAAGCTGAAGTTCTTTATGGTGAAGATATTGTTGCAACAGTTGACCTTGTTGCAGCAGAAAGCCTTGACAGAAGTGTCATTCTTTGGATAGTGGGAATTCTCAAATCAATTTTTTCATCAACGATATTCAAACTTCTTTTTGCAATATTTATTGTGCTTGTGGTTATCTATATTTTATTGATAATCCGTAAAAACCGAATTAAAGCAAAGAGAAGAAAAATAAAAATGGTTAAAGGGTGATTTTTATGGCAACAAAATCTATTCCACGCGCTAAAACACCGCAGAGTGTTGGGGTTTCTGCAAAAGTTGTAAATGAATTTTTCAAAAATGCAGAAGAAAAAAATCTCGAATATCACTCATTAATGGTTATTCGCAACGGAAAGGTTGCAGTTGAGTGGTATAATGAGCCATTTGACAAAAATACAACTCACTCAGTTTATTCTGTGAGCAAATCTTTCACATCAACAGCAATTGGTTTTGCAGTTAGTGAAGGTTTGATTTCTCTCGACGATAAACTTCTTGACTTTTTCCCTGAATTCACACCAAAAAAGCCTGACCCAAGATTTGATAAGCTCACTGTGCACAACCTTTTGAGAATGTCATCAGGCAAACAGCCAAGTTTTCTCTCTGACAAAGCAAAGGTTGACTGGGTTGAAGATTATATCAACTCACCTTGGGTATTTGAGCCGGGCGAAAAGTTCTTATATATCAACGAAAATATTTATATGCTCTCTGCTATTATAAATAAAGTTACAGGTATGAGCATGAGAGAGTATCTTCGTCCACGACTTTTTGAGCCGTTGGGAATTGACTTTCCTTTCTGGGAAACAGACCGAAATGGCGTTGAAGCAGGTGGATGGGGACTTTATCTTAAAACTGAAGACCTTGCAAAATTCACACTTTGCTATCTTAAAGACGGTAAATACAAGGGCGAACAGGTAATTCCAAAAGAATGGACTCAACTTGCAACCCAAAAACAGATTGACAATGAATATAACCGTCCCGGTTCTGATTCGTCATTTGGTTATGGCTATTGTTTTTGGCGCGACCATTTAGGTGGTTTCAGAGCAGATGGAATGTTCTCACAGTTTGGTATCGCTTTCCCAAAGCATAACGCAGTTGTGGTTGTTACATCTTCAATTACCAATGAGCAAGACGGACTTGACGGCATTTTCAATTTCTTCCCAAAAGCATTTGTTGATGCAGACGAAAATACAGATTTAGATTTGACAAAATCCGTTGCCCCAGCTCTTAGTGAACACCCAGAAAAAGAACAAGAAATCAGCGACAGATACATCAAATTCCGCAAAAAGCTCATACTTAATCTTGTTGGATTCCAAGTGAGCGTATTACCACTTGCAATTACATATATGATGAGTGATAAAGCAGGTAATATTGATATGGTCAAATTTGATTTCAACGGCGAAGAATGCACTTTCCGTTGGAGCGAGGGTGACGAGCACAATATTATTGCATTGGGTATGGACGGTCACTATCGTTATTCAACAATGACTCTTGGTCAGATTGAATTCAAAGTTTGCTCAAACGCAACTTGGATTGACGATAACACATTGCTCGTTTCAATTCGTCCAATTCAGACAGTTGGTAAACGAAATCTTTTGTTCAGTTTTAGACCACACGACAAAGTTGTAATGGCTCCATCAAGCACACCTTATGTCGGTGACATTCTTTCAACTCTTGACGGATTCTTCGACCAGATGATTCCAAATAAAACACTTTGTACAGCATTCAAAAAGTTTGTGCAACTTCTCCCCCCACTCGTTGAGCCAAAACACCACGGCAGATTCATCGAGGGAATTAAAAAGAGATAAAAAAACACCCCCGATTTAAAATCGGGGTTTAATTTTGCACAAATTTGAATTTGTCGAGATAAATAAAAAGGGCGATTTGTGAATCGCCCTACAGTATTCTTATTTGTTATTTATGTAATTAAACCCTTTTGGAGTGAGTGCAAAATTATTGCGACTATCTAATTTTAAGTATCCTTTATCAATCAAAGAACAAACTGCAGATTTCAAATCTTTAACTATTTTTTCATCTTCAATATTTGCTCTAAAATTGTTATATTGAGATGCTGACATTATTGCTCCAATTTTATTATTAAATTGAAAATACCACTGCATAATCAAATTTTCTGTTTGAGTTAACTGCATTATCATTCTACTCTGCTCCATACATAGCCACTATAAGTATTAAAATATTCTACATTCATTGAAAAGTCTATTTCACTAAAAGTAACATTCGCTTTAATTTGTCCAGTACTGTAGTTAACTTTCCAATTCAAATTTCCTTCCACAACAACTGATGTCAAGTTATTGCACATATTAAAAACATTAGAACCTATATTTGTAACTGATGCTGGGATTGTAATAGTAGTCAGTTGACTACATGAACTAAATACCGAATTGCCAATAGAAATAAGAGAATTTGACATTTTAACAGTTTTTAAACTACTACAACCAGCAAAAGCACTATTATCAATTGTTGTAACCGTATCTGGTATACTTATTTGGGTAAGATTTCTTGCAGAATCAAATGCCATAATAGAAATAGTAGTAACTGGTTTACCATTAAATTCTGCTGGAATGGCAATTGAAGTTATGCTATCTTTAAATGTTTCATTTAATTTTACACTGTATGTTCCATCACTCAATTCAGTGTAAGTTAGATAAGACACTTCTGTTTTTATCTCGTTAGTTTCGATTTCAAGTGTTTCATTTGTTCCATCTGTGTATGTAACAACAAGTTTACCATCTACTATTTCCATATTGGCAACACCTCTACCATCTTTACCATTAGTGCCATTTGTACCATCGGCACCCTTGTCACCTTGGTCACCCTTATCACCCTTATCGCCCTTTTCACCTTTGATATTACCAAGGTTATAGGTTGAGTTGTCTGTCATAAGGATTGAAAGTTCGCCATCTGTTGAAAGCGTCACAGTTTTAATACCTACACCATCAACACCGTTTATACCATCAGCACCATTTGTGCCAACTACTTTGCCGAGATTTGCAGTTGTGCCGTTTGTATATGTAAGAACAAGCTCACCGTTTGCATTGATTTCCGACTTTGAAATTCCAATGCCGTCTTCGCCTTTAATATTGCCAAGGTTAAGAATTGTGCCGTTTGTGAGTTCAACTGTCAATGCCCCCTCTGTTGAGATTGTTACATTGGCAATACCTACACCATCAATACCATTTGTACCATCAGCACCCTTATCACCTTTATCGCCCTTATCACCTTTAGCACCCTTAATGTTGCCAAGGTTGATTGTTGAATTGTCGGAGAATGTGAGAACAAGTTCATTGTCAGCATTGATTTCTACATCTGAAATGCCGATACCATCTTTACCATCTGCACCATCTTTACCATTTTGACCGTTTATGCCATCGACTCCATCTTTGCCATCCTGACCGTTAATACCATCCTTGCCGTCTTGACCATTGATGCCGTCTTTTCCATCAGCACCAATGACCACACCAAGATTTTCAGATGTATTGTTAGAATAATAAATAATGAGTTCACCGTCTGAGTTGATTTCAGTTTTTGTTACACCGATACCATCAATACCATCAGTTCCATTTGTGCCATCTATACCATTTGTTCCATTAGCACCATCTTTGCCCACAACTTTACCAAGGTTTTCAGTTGTGCCATCTGTATATTCAATTACAAGTTCACCATTATTGTTAATTGTTGTTGAAGCAACACCAAGTCCGTCTTTGCCATCTTTACCATCTTGTCCGTTGATTCCATCAATACCATCTTTGCCGTCCTGACCGTTCACACCGTCAACGCCGTCTTTACCGTTTTGTCCGTCCTTACCATCAGCACCTTTAATGTTGCCAAGGTTCATTGTTGTTCCACTTGTGAGTGTAATTTCAAGTTCACCATTCGCATTGATTACGATAGTTTCAATGCCGACACCATCTTCACCATTAGCACCATTGACACCATCTTTTCCGTCTTTGCCATCCTGACCGTTAATGCCATCTTTACCGTCAGCACCGTCTTTTCCGTCAATGCCGTCTTTACCATTAGCACCAACTACTACGCCAAGATTATCAACTGTATTGTCAGAATATGTTAAAACTAATTCACCCTTTGAATTGATTTCAGATTTTATAACGCTGATGCCATCTTTGCCATCAATACCGTTTGTGCCGTTAATACCATCTTTACCATTAACACCGTCTTTGCCATCAACGCCATCTTTACCGTCAGCACCGTCTTTACCGTCAATGCCATCTTTACCGTCAATGCCATCTTTACCGTCAATGCCATCTTTACCGTCAATGCCATCTTTTCCATCGGCACCATCTTTTCCGTCAGCACCATCTTTTCCGTCAGCACCAACAACTACACCAAGATTTGCGATTTGTCCGTTAGAATATGTTAAAACTAATTCTCCGTTATTATTTATTACAGAATTGGTCACACTAACACCATCGGCACCATTCATACCCACAACTTTGTCAAGATTTACTGTTGTTCCATCTGAAAAAGTTAAAACAAGTTGACCGTCAGCATTAATGTTTGCAGAAGAAATGCCAACGCCATCAGCACCATTTGTGCCGTTGACACCGTCAATGCCGTCCTTACCATCCTGACCATTTATTCCGTCTTTACCGTCTTTGCCATCTAGACCGTTAGCTCCATCTTTGCCGTCAGTTCCTGCTACTTTACCAATATTTATTGTTGTTCCGTCAGAAAGTTTGATAATCAACTCTCCTAAAGAAGAAAATGACGCAGTTTTAATGCTGACACCATCTTTTCCCGCTGTCGCTTTGAGAGATGCAGACCAATCCTTTTCGCTACCTGAATAACCATTATCAACAGCGATTTCATAAGCTGATTTACCATTGAGAGTTTTAAGCCATTCTTCAACTGTGCCCTCATAGCCATATTGCACAGCAAGTTCATAAGCTGATAAACCATTTTTGATTTCAACATTTGCAGGTTTGTTATCATTATTATGAATAAATAAAGTTACAACTACTGCGATAACCGCCATCAGCACCAATGTTGCCAATGCTTTTAAGAGTTTTTTGCCTGAAAATTTAGATTTAGCATTTTCCATTTCAATTCTCCTAACAACTTGTTGATAAATCAACATTATTCAGCAAAATTATACTGCAAATTTCCACGTTTGTCAATTTATACCATCATTTTGATAAATATTTATCTTTTTGATTAGTGTAACATAATAGTGGTGATTAAATGTTGAAAGAATTATTTACAATAGCTGACAGATTAAAAAATTTAAGAGAAAAATCAGGACTTACACAATCTGACATTGCCCGTTCATTTGGGATTTCTCGTTCAAGCGTAAATTCTTGGGAAATGGGTCTGTCTGTTCCGTCAACACAATATATCGTTGAATTGGCAAAAAAATTTGAAGTTTCAACAGACTACCTTTTAGGGCTAGAAGAAACTTCAACCATTTCTGTTAAAGGTCTCACTCAAAAACAAGTCTCCGCTTTGGTTGAAACCGCTGAATGCTTTAGAGAAGCAAACAAAAAATAAAAATGCCCCGACAATTGTCGGGGTTTCGTTTTTGCATTTATATATTCATTCCACCATTTACAGCTAAATCTTGTCCTGTGATAAAATCTGCATCTGCTGATGCCAAGAACGCAACTGCACCTGCAATATCTTCGGGTGTACCAATTCGATTTAATGGTGTTTCGCCTTTCAACTCGTTCATTGTGTCCTCGTCGAAATGACTTGTCATATCAGTTAAAATCACGCCCGGTGACACAGAATTAACAGTAATCCCCGAAAGTCCAACTTCTTTGGCAAGTGCTTTTGTCATTCCAATAAGCCCTGCTTTTGCCGCTGAATAGTGCACCTCACAAGAACCACCAATTTCACCCCAGATTGATGAAATATTGATAATCTTGCCACATTTTCTGTTAATCATAAATTTCAGCACAGCGCGAGAGCAATAAAATGCGCCACTCAAATTTGTTTCAATCATTCTGTGCCACATTTCGTCTGTAATATCTGTGAAAAGTGCTTGCTCGGCAATGCCCGCATTATTCACAAGCACCGAAATCTCGCCGAAATTCTTTTCAACATTTGCAATTACATTATTTACAGCGTTACTGTCAGTAATATCAAGTTTATATGCTTTGCAGTTTTCACCCAAATCACTAGCAAGCGCTTGCGCCTTGTCTTCTGAACTATTATAAGTAAAAGCCACTTTATAGCCATCTTTAATAAATCGTTTTACAATAGCAGAGCCTATTCCCTTTGCCCCACCTGTTACAAATGCAACTTTTGTCATATTACACGCCCCTTTCGGACTATGAAGATATTGTATCACACTTTATTGCAAATTGCATTAAAATACTTGAAAAAGTTTTATGTGTGTTCTATAATTATTTTTAGTTTATTGCTGGTGTGGCGCAGTTGGGCGAAGTTGCGAGTGCCGTCCGGTGGACGATTAGCACGAGCAAAATGAGGTGAAGAAATAAGGAGCAATGCGAAGTGTTGAGCAGTGCGACTATATTTCTGAGGGAAGCGCAGCTCATTCGTAATAAACATTTAATCTAAAATTAATGTTCGCTGGTGTGGCGCAGTCGGTAGCGCAACTGATTCGTAATCAGTAGGTCGACAGTTCAAATCTGTTCACCAGCTCCAACAAAAAAGCACTTACCGTTTTGGTAAGTGCTTTTCGTTTTAGTTTTAATTAATCAACTTTAACTGTCCAACCCATTGTGTCTTCGAGCTTGCCGAACTGCATGCCTGTGAGAGTATCATAGAGTTTCTGTGTGAGTTCACCAATTTCAAAGTTATTAACTGTTACAACTTCTTGTTCATACATAAGTGAGCCAACTGGTGAAATAACAGCAGCAGTACCTGTTCCGAATACTTCTTCCAATGAGCCGTCTCTGCCAGCTTCCATAACTGTGTCAATTGCAAGTTTGCCTTCATTAACCTTGTAACCCCAAGATTTAAGAAGTTCGATACAGCTCATTCTTGTGATACCTGGAAGAACTGTACCTGTTGTTGCAGCTGTGTAGATTTCTCCACCCATCTTGAACATAATGTTCATAGCGCCAACTTCTTCAACATATTTTCTCTCAACACCATCAAGCCAGAGAACCTGTGAATAACCAAGTTTGTGTGCCTTTTCACCTGCTGCGATTGACGCTGCATAGTTACCGCCACACTTGATATATCCTGTTCCGCCTGGTGTTGCACGAACATATTCGTCTTCAACATAAATCTTAACTGGGTTAAGACCTTCTGCATAATAAGCGCCTGATGGTGAGCAGATTACGATAAACTGATATTTAGCTGATGCTTTAACGCCCAAAACTGCTTCTGTTGCAATTGTGAATGGTCTGATATAAAGGCTTGTGTCAGGCTCTGATGGAACCCAATCTTTATCAACTGAAACAAGTGCCTTGATTGCGTCAACAAAATCTGCAACAGGAATCTGTGGAATGCAAAGTCTATCATGTGTTGACTGCATTCTCTCTGCGTTTTTGTCAGGACGGAACAACTGAACGCTTCCGTCAGGACAACGATATGCTTTAAGACCTTCAAAGCATTCCTGAGCATAATGGAACACAAGTGCTGATGGGTCTAACACAAGTGGCTGATAAGGAACAATTCTTGCATCGTGCCAACCCTGACCCTCATCATAGTCCATAATGAACATGTGGTCTGTGAAAATGTGACCAAATCCAAGATTTTTCCAATCTGGTTTTGCTTTTGGTGTTGTTGTTTTTTGAATTTTGATTTCCATTTAAAACATCTCCAATAAATATATGAATTAAATTATTTACCACGATAATTTGGAACAAGTCGTTTGAGATAATCACGAACTTCTTCAGGTTTGAGTGTATCAATTGCCTTAATATCTTTTTCAAGCTGTTCGTCATCTATTTCAAGTGGCTTTGTAACAAAAATCTTGTCGTTGCCTGTTTTTCTTCTCTCATCAAGTTCTTCTTCAAGTGAAAGTTCTTCATAAAGCTTTTCACCGGGACGAAGACCTGTAAACTGAATATCAATATCTTTATATGGCTCAAAACCTGAAAGACGAATAAGATTTTCTGCAAGTGAAACAATCTTAACAGGCTCACCCATATCAAGAACGAAAATCTCGCCACCCTTTGCAAGACCACCTGCTTGAACAACAAGCTGACTTGCTTCAGGAATTGTCATAAAGTATCTTGTAATGTCAGGGTGAGTAACTGTGATTGGTCCACCTTGTTCAAGCTGCTCTTTAAAAATCGGAATAACGCTACCATTAGAGCCGAGAACGTTACCAAAACGAACAGCAGCAAATTTTGTTCCCTTTGAAATCTTGCTGAAATGCTGAACAACAAGTTCACAAACTCTCTTTGTTGCACCCATAACATTTGTTGGGTTAACCGCCTTGTCAGTTGAAAGAAGAACAAAGTTCTTAACGCCATATTCATTGGCACAGAAAGCAGTGTTATATGTACCCAAAATATTATTTTTAACTGCTTCGTAAGGACTGTCTTCCATAAGTGGCACATGCTTGTGCGCTGCCGCATGGAATACAGAAGATGGTTTGAATTCTTCAAAGATTTCTCTTAATCTTCTGAGTTCACGAACTGAACCAATGCGGATTTCAATTTGTGGAGCGCCACAATATTTTCTATCAAGTGAGTTTTTGAGTGTGAAAGCATTATTTTCATAAATATCAAAAATAACGATTCTTTCTGGATTATATCTTGCAATCTGACGGCAAAGCTCACTACCAATTGAGCCGCCACCACCAGTTACCAACACAGTTTCACCTGTAACATATTTACAAACATCTGGGTCAAGTTTGATTTCAGGACGAGAAAGCAAGTCAAGAACATCAACTTTTCTAATTTTATCTGAATAAGATTTGTTTACACCATCAAGTTCGTCAATATTAGGTGCTGTTTTAAGGTTACAACCTGTTGACATTGCGATTTCAAGAATTTCTCTTTTACGCCCAGCGTCTGCTGATGGAATACAATAAATTATTTCATTGACATCGTATTGCTCAACAAGTTGAGGAATATTCTCAATATTTCCTCTTACAGGAACCCCGTTGATTCTCATATCGCGCTTTGCAACATCATCATCAACGATAACAACAGGGTTACCAAATTTATATTGGCTAAGACTCATTTCATGAAGAACTGAGTTACCCATATCACCTGCACCGATAATCATAATGCGCTTATTAGCGTTAGCTCGTTTACGATTAGAATCCGATATTAAAACATGATGTGTTCGATAAAGCACTCGAATTCCGATACTAAAGAAACAAACAAACATAAATGCATCAACATAAACAATTAATGGCATATCTTCAAAAAGAATATTAATATTATTCACTCTTACAATATATCCACCAATTGAGTCGATTGTCCAACACAATCCTGTTGCGATTGTTGCACAAGCAGAAAGATTGATTACTTCATAAAGTCCCATATATTTCCACAAGTTGTTATATAATTTTCGAAGAACAAACAAGCCGACATAAACCAATGTTACAACGGGAATTCTCATAACGAGAAAACGGAAAATCACATAGTCAAAAGAAAATTGTCTGTGCAAAAACATTGAAAGGAAATATGCACCATTTACTATTATAATATCTAAAACAAAAAACAATAATTGATGGGGTCTGATTTTTTCATATAATGATTTCATAATATACACCTCATATCCTTTTTATTTTACTCTCATTTTAATACATTGTCAACGAAAAGTGATGAATAAATCATTCTTTTCAACCTTTACAACTGTTGTAATAAATGGTAAAATTGTAAAAAACACCGAGGAAGTGATTTTATGATTGGATTAGGCAAATGGACGGGCGAAATTGAAACCTCTTTAATTAGCGGTAGTGCCATTGTTGAAATCAGTGACAATAATGGTGAATATGATTTTTCTGTTACTGTGCCTTCACTTAAAAAACTTCCGAATTTTAAAGTTTATGACATTAAAGAAGATGGCAATCGTCTTTCAGGAAAAGCCGAAATTGAACTCATGAGCAAAATGAATGTGGATATTTCGGTTGAAATTAATGGCGATACTTTTACAGGATATATACAAGTTCCGTTTTTGGGAAAAATCGAGATTAAAAACGGTAAGAAAATAGGATAATTTATGAAGAACAAAACTAAAGTGTGTCCACATGCTAAAAAATGTGGTGGATGTCAATTATTAAATCTTTCTTATGAAGAACAATTAAAGCATAAACAAGTCAAAGCAATTCGTCTTTTGGGCAAATTTTGTCATGTAGAAGAAATTATTGGTATGGAAAGCCCTTATAATTATCGCAACAAGGCTCAATATGCTTTTGGTCGCGGCAGAAACAACCAGATTATCGCTGGTGTTTATCAATCATCAACTCACAAGATTATCGATATTGAAAAATGCATGCTCACAGACCCAAAAGCCGACGAGATTGCAAATACTGTTAAAAAACTTTTGAAGAGTTTTAAGTTGAAGCCTTATGATGAAAACACCCGTCAAGGTTTTTTACGCCATGTGCTTGTGAAAAACGGTTTTAAAAGTGGCGAAGTAATGGTGGTGCTTGTAACATCAACACCCCAATTCCCATCAAAGCGTTCATTTATTAATGCCCTTGTTGGTCGTCATCCAGAAATTACAACAATAGTTCAAAATGTAAACAATAAATTCACAAGCATGGTGCTTGGCGACAAAAGCGAAGTGCTCTATGGTGACGGAAAAATCACAGAAGAACTTTGTGGACTTAAATTCCGTATTTCTCCAAAAGCATTTTATCAGATTAACCCTGTGCAAACTGAAATTCTCTATAATAAGGCTCTTGAATATGCAGATTTTAAGGGCGATGAGCGAATTATTGACGCTTATTGCGGAACAGGCACAATTGGACTTATCGCAAGTAAAAATGTGCAAAGTGTTTTAGGTGTTGAAATCAACAAAGACGCCGTGAAAGATGCAAAAGAAAACGCAAAGCTCAACGGTATCGAAAACATTAAATTCTTTACTGCTGATGCAGGCAAATTTATGGTTGAACTTGCAAATAACAACGAGCAAATTGATGCAGTGATTATGGACCCTGCAAGAGCAGGTAGTGATATTCCGTTTTTATCTTCTCTTGTGAAACTCAGTCCTCAAAAAGTTGTTTATGTAAGTTGCAACCCTGAAACATTAGCAAGAGATTTATTATATCTATCTAAAAACGGCTATAAAGTGCGCAAAATTCAACCTGTTGATATGTTCCCACATACTGACCATGTGGAATGTGTCGTTTTGTTGAAACGACACAATGAATTGCATAAAGCATGAATTGAGCATAAATACTCATGAATCGGCTATGCCATGAATTGCACGATGTGCATTAGTTGCAATTCAATTCATGGAGCGAAGCGAGAAATCATGAAACGTAGTTTTAAATTATGACGCATAGCGTCAAATCATTTTAGGAAGATTTTATCATGAAAGAAAATTTGCTTATAGATTTATCCAAACAGTTTGCTGTCGATATTGTAAACCTTTGCTCTAATATAAAAGAAAATAGAAAAAGCAATGTTTTATTAAATCAACTTTTGCGTAGTGGCACAAGCATCGGCGCTAATATTCACGAAGCAAATTATGCTTCAAGCAAAGCCGATTTTATCAACAAATTACAAATAGCATTAAAAGAATGTTATGAAACTGATTATTGGCTTACTATTTTTAAGGAAACTCAAATCATTACTCAAGTTGAATACAAAGATATGTTTGCAAAATGTAGTAAAATTCGCAAAATACTCATTTCATCTATAACTACCGCTAAAAGCAATTCAGCAACAACCACTATTCAAAAAGCAACATATCAAAATCAAGAAACCCATAAATACGATTTTATCAATGAACTAGAAATATTCTTCAAAAAGCACCCTAACCTTTTATATCCTTCTGTTGCATTAAAAGAATACCACTTAAGAAACAGTGGAAAAACCTATGATATTAACGAACACTGTAAGGCACTGATTTTGTCAAAACTAAGTAATCGACAAAAATGGTATCGCATAGAAGAAAAAATGGATGCTATTCAAAAAATCTTCTTTGATTATGATTATAACAAAATCCTTAATAGTAATGAAAATTACTTCATTGAACAAATAAAAAACATTAAATGTGGAAGTCAAGTTACTGATAGAGATTTCAATAATCTTCACCAAAACATTCAGGTTTTGCTGACAATAGAAAAACATTACGGCTCTATCGACTCTTATTTGCTTTCTAAACCAGCTCACAAAATTGTAGAGGATTTATCTTCTGTAGATAGTTCTCTAAAAATGAAGACAATAGGACCTGCTTTAGCATGGGAGTATTTACGAAATGTTGGTATCGACGGAACCAAACCTGATGTCCATCTAAAAAGAATACTATCTTCCGAAAGGCTACATATATCAAACAACAAAAATATTTCTGATGACGAATTTTATACCATCATGACAGACATGAAAAATAAAACTGGTAAATTATATCTTGAATTGGATTGTTATTTGTGGAGTTACTGTGCAGATGGTCAGGCAAAAATTTGCTCGGCAGAACCTAATTGCAATAAATGCGTTATCCAAAAATACTGTAAAAAATAATTCCCCGAAAGGAGAAATTGATATGTTCGAAATTAAAAACAAAGAATTTTATATGGATGGTAAGCCCATCAAAATTTATTCAGGTGCCATGCACTATTTCCGCACTGTGCCTGAATACTGGGAAGACCGTCTCACAAAATTAAAGCTTGCAGGATTCAACACAGTTGAGACATACACTTGTTGGAATCTTCATGAGCCAAAACCCGGTGAGTTTCATTTTGACGGTATTCTTGACATTGAAAGATTTGTTAAGACTGCTCAAAAGGTTGGTCTTTATTGTATTGTAAGACCGGGCCCATATATCTGTGCTGAATGGGATTTCGGTGGACTTCCTGCATGGTTACTCAAAGACAAAAACATGCAGATTCGTTGCATGTATCCTGATTTCCTTGTTTGCATTGAGCGTTATTACAAAGAATTGCTTGGCAGATTAAAGCCACTTTTAGAAACAAATGGTGGCAACATTATTATGATGCAAGTTGAAAATGAATATGGCTCTTATGGTAACGATAAAGACTATCTTCGTTTTGTTGAAAAGCTTACAATGGATTGTGGCGTTGATGTTCCGCTTTTCACATCTGACGGTAGCTGGAAGAATATGATTTCAGGTGGTTCATTGCCACATATTTATAAGGTTCTTAACTTTGGTTCTCGTGCAAAAACAGCTTTCAATGTTTTTAAAGATTTCCCTAATGATGGACCTAACATGTGTGGTGAATTCTGGTGTGGTTGGTTTGACCACTGGAGAGACAAGCACCATACAAGAGAACCACAATCAGTTGTTAAAGAAGTTCAGGAATTTTTAGATTGTGGTGCAAGTTTTAATTTCTATATGTTCCACGGTGGTACAAACTTTGGCTTCAACGCAGGTGCAAACCATAACCCCGGTAGCGCTTATGAGCCAACAATTACAAGCTATGACTATTGTGCTTTGCTTAACGAATATGGTGATTATACTCCTGCTTACCACGCAATTCGTGAATTATTACATAAGCATCAAGGACTTGAAATGAAAGAGTTGCCACCTTCACCACAGCTTCAGTCAATCGGTACTGTTAAGCTCACAGAATCTGCAAGTCTTTTTGAAAATCTTGATGTAATCGGTGAAAAGCACAGAGTTCCTGTTCCTGAAAGCATGGAATATTTTGGTCAGAATTTTGGTATGATTTACTATGAAACAGTAATTCGTGGACATTATGACCCAATTCCATTGATGATTAGAAATGTGCACGATTTCGGTTTTGTTTATATTGATGATAAATACAAAAAGTTTATCGACAGAACAACATACACAAAACCTGTTCAATTCTCGTTAGGCTCAATCTTCAAGAAATTCACAAAGAGTGCACAAGATACAGAAGTTGTTATGGCTGGTGCAGTTGACGGAGAAAAGAAAATCGGTCTTCTTGTTGATACAATGGGCCGTGTTAACTACGGTGAAAATATGATTGACCGCAAAGGCTTCTCTGACATCTATATTGCAAATCAGCGTCAGATGGGTTATGATGTTTGGACATTGCCACTTGATAACCTTGAAAAGCTTACATACAAGCCATTAGAAAGCTTTAACAAAGATAAGGGTGCTATGTTCTACAAAGGCACATTCAAGGCAGATTCACAAGCTGACTGCTTTGTTCGTCTTGACAACTTTGATAAGGGTTATGTTTGGGTTAACGGCTTTAACCTTGGCAGATATTGGAAAGTTGGCCCACAGAAAACACTCTATCTCCCAGGTTGTCTTCTCAAAGAAGAAAACGAAATCGTTGTTCTTGAAACAATGGGTATGAAAAAACCTGAAATTACAATCACTGATAAACACGATTTAGGGTAATAAAAAATCCGACCAGACGGTCGGATTTTTTAATGCAGAATTATTTAGTATTGTCCCACAAATCTGAATTTGTTTAACTCATTTATTATAAGCGTAGGGCGGGGGCTTGCTCCCGCCGAAACAGGTAACAGCTTCACTTTGGACGGCGAGAGCAAGCCCTCGCCCTACACATATTTTGTACAAATATTCATTTTGCACTTATTCCGACAAACTCAAATTTATTTGTCGTGCAACTCCAAAGCACCCATAAATACGCCAAATCCTATAAAGCCAGCAACCCACAGTTTCCACCAAGGAGGTTCCATAATCATTGACGGTATTTCTTGCGGTCCTAAAAGTATGGTAGTAAGGATTCCACCTATGAGCATCATTCCAAGCGTCATAAACGTTCCGAAAAACAATCCTATAAGCAACCATACTGCAAACAGGAACAACCCAATAGAAAAAGTTGTACTTGTTCCATAAATCTTGCGTTCTTCTTTTGTAAGTTTTTGAAGTTCTGCCCTTTTTACTGCAACTCGTACTGCTTGTTCAAGCTTGGCTGAAATTTCATTTTTATTCTGATTAACATGTTCAATATGGCAAACGACCTTCTTTGATATTCGTTTACCGTTAGCGTCAAAAAGGCAATCAAAAATATCTTCCGTGCTTTCACCGTTTTTCAGAATTGCTGTTCCGCAAATAAAGTTTATCTCGTATGAATCATCATAACCAATTTCAAGGCATTTGATATAGTATTGCACGTTCTTTTCTTTACCTACAAAATATGACCGACCGTATGTTTCTGCAAGATGAATTTTCTTCATTTCACCTTGCTTGACAAAATTAGGATACTGCCCTGTATAGCCACAAGCTTTCATTGTTGTCTGAATTTTTTTGCGAACCAATGAAAGCGTTTCTGCGCCAACACATTCCAATTTAAGCGGATACTCAGCCTGCGACTCTGCAATTCTATTATAAATTTCTCGCCACAAAGGTTTATATTTTTGCTTGTTCAATAATGCCAGAAGGCGTTTAACCGCTTTCATTCGTTTATCGTCATCTTGGAAATTTGCTTCTAACATCTCAACCTTTGTCAACAACTCGGCATACCCATAAGTATTTAATAATGACTTAAAAATCGGGAACTTTGAAACCGACTCATCATTCTGACAATACAATAAATGAAAAGTTTTTATTTCTTCAAGTAATGGAAACAATTCTTTTTCTTTATCATTGTATTGAAAATCATATACGTCACTGCCTTTGCACAAAATCTCGTCCCCTGTTTCAACAAGATACGTCCAAGGGTCATCATAGCCAAAAGCATAATCAGCTCGGTACACTTCTGTCTCAACCTGTGCATCAGTAAAATAAACAACAAATGGAATTTCTGTATCATCTTGCCAATTTTCAAGTAAGCCGACCAAACGATAACCATCATCATCTTTTAACAGAGAATTGATACCGTTTATACAGACATAATGGTTGCTTTCTGTTGGCACACCTGTTGCATTTTTGAGGACTAATCTACCGCAACAAGCAGATGAATTGGTATAGTTAATATAAGCGTCATCACCGCGAATATCAAAAGAATTATAGCAGTAACCGTCATAATCCTCAAAAATTTTCAAAAACGCGAATTTTACTTCTTCAGATAAGCCCACAGCATTTTTCTCAAATAATTGTCTTTGCTTTGTGCCCTCATTTTCAACATGAATTTTACACGCTTTGAAAAATTCGAAGAAATCGGTATCACTTACGTCTTTTGACACGTATTTCATAACTTTTTCGGGGAAATCGGCGCCATTGAGATATGTTTTTTCTACCCATTTTCTGATTTTTTTCAATTCTCTGGGTGATTTTTCGTCTATGTTTTTGTAAACATCACAGATTGTCCTGTAATGATAAGAAAAAATTTCTAAAAAATTATAATCAAGTTTACTTACGTCCATTTTTACACCTCATTTCTTAAGGTTATCGTAATCAATTCAGTTATCAAACATTTCTTCTTCAACTTTTGCACACAAATAGTGATATATTGGCAAGTGGTACTCCTGGATTTTATAGGTTTCGGTAGATGGTGCACAGATTGTTATATCTGCTAAACCTTTAAGAACTCCACCTGTTTCGCCTGTCAAGGCAATCACTTTTACACCAAGCGCTTTTGCTACTTTTACAGCATTAACCACATTTTTTGAATTGCCTGATGTTGAAAGGACAATCAGCAAATCATTTTCATTTGCATAACCATAAACTTGTTGAGCAAAAATCATATCTGCATCATTATCATTCATGGTTGCAGTCATAAGTGAAGTATGAGCACAAAGTGAAATTGCAGGTAAAGCACCTTGCAACTTTTCTCTTAATTCTTGTGGTATTCTCTCGTCGGTTACCTTTCTGTCTTTAAGAAAACCTTTCATAAGTTCACCAACAATATGGTCAGCGTCAGAAGCGCTTCCACCATTACCACAAACAAGAATTTTGCCACCCTTTTTATATGTATCAAGCATAAGTGCAAGAGCTTTTTTAATGTCTTTTGTACAAATATTTAATTGTGGGTATCTTTCAAATAAATCCATACTACTCACCCTTGAAAAGTGATAAAAACTCTTTATCACAAAAATCTTTTATAATAATATTTGTGCCAAGTTTTTTATGCAACTCTCGTTGAAAATCTGCATTTTCGGGTAATCGGCTAACAACGAATGCGCCCATTTGCACACCTGCTTGAATTTCAGCTCTGCCATCACCAACTACAAGCACATTCTCACCTTTGACACCTAACTCTTTTAAGAGTTTTTGCATAACCATATCTTTTGGCATTTTGTCACGCCAGGTTGAGCCGATTATATCTTCAACCAACTCACCTTTGCCGATTTTATAGCCCAGAGTTTCAACTTCTTGGTGCATTCCCATACCTTTTTCAACAACTGCACCTGTTACAAAATAATTTTTAACACCATTCTCTTTTAAAAACTCTAAAAATTCCATTGAGCCTTTAATCCTGAATTTTTCAGGATTTTCTTTTGCTTTCTGAAGATTTTTGTCACGACAAAATCCGTTAAGTACAGCCTCATAAAGTTTGAAAAGTCGTGGTGTTTGCTCTTTTAACATTGCGGTCATTTCACGAGTTTCTGGCAAGTCGTCATAATACTCAATACCGTTATTAATACGGTCAATGATTTGAGTGTTTGTCTGCATATCGCAGTTGACTTTTATAGTATTTTCTTCTACCGCTCTGCGAATTGCCCATTCCATTTGAGTGAGTGCCGAAAGTCCTGCTGACTCAATGCAAAACTGGTCGGTTTCAGATAATTTCATTGTCCCAGCAAGAGAAATTAGTCTTTTTTGATTTTCTGAACTATCAAAATCATCTGGCAAGCCATTTTTGATTACATCATAAAGACAGATACTCATTACTGGTGGCCAATCTCTTATCAGAGAATGTGTGCCATCAATATCGTGAAAAGCATATTTAATTTTATATGTATCACAAATTGTCAGCATTGTATTTTCTCCTTATTTCTTTGGTGCAGGTCTGTGCTTTGCAGTATATTTCAGGGTGTTGATTTTAATGATTGTAACTATTTTTGTCATTTTGTCTTCGAACTCAAAATCCTTGCCTGTTTGTGTTTTCATAAGCACAGATAAGGCGAGTTTTTTCTCTTCAACATCTTCAACTATTTCGGCAATTCCCCTACCCATAATTGATGCGTAAGTGATGCCATATTCACAAGCGATATCGCCCTCAAATGGCACAATGTCGCAATCCATTTCATAGAAAACCTTTGGATTTGCACGAATTAAATCCAACTTTCTGCCACGATTTGCACCATGAAGATAGATTGTGAGTTTGCCGTCTTCCATTATGTAGCCATAGTTCATCGGCACAACATAGGGCTCATCACCATCAACCAACCCCAAATGCAAAACCTTTGATTTATCGAGAATTTTAATAATTTCGTCTATGTCAGTCACCTGACGCTCACGTCTTGTCATTCCATTCATAAAATGCTCCTACTCTTTAATATCATATTTCTTTGACATCTTGCTCAATGCTTCTTCTCTGGTGATTTTGCCTGTGTTGCAGTCAATCATAATCTGAACATCTTTATCTTTAAGGTCATAGAACAACCACACAATATATGCCAACAAACCACCAATTGCCGGAATAAGCATAAAGATAAGCCAAAGCACATCTAATGCGTGTTGTGATTGTGTTATTCCGCTCTGCTCAAGCTCTTGGAATGAGCCTGCTTGCACATCCACCCAACCGACTGATTCAAGGCCGAGAATAAAGAGACCTAACGCGCTTGAAATTGAACCTGTGAGCTTTGCCATAAAGGTCTGCACGGCAAAGGTTATTCCCTTTGCTTCTGTACCACTCTTAAAGTATCCATATTCAGCACAATCAGGTGTGAACATAAACATTTCAAGAGCCACAACTGCCAATGGAATTGAACGGATAGTGAATAAAACAATGTAAAGCATAGCATTGTCATAGCCGATTACCCAGATAATTACACTAAGAATTACATAGAGTAACAAACAAATGCGATTTACTTTCATCTTGTCATATTTGCGAATAAGCTTTGGCAATAACAAAGAAATCACAAGCTGTGGAATTGTTCCGACTGCACCAACAATTATTGAGAACAATGCACTGTGGAAGAGATAATATGAAACAAATAATCCAAATGCATTACCAATGCTCAATGCTGAATAGAAGAAAAGTCCTAAATAATATATGAACAAGTATTTGTTTTTGAAGAGATATGAAAACATACTTTTGATGGTAAATGTCTCTTCGCTCTCTGCGTTGAAGCGCTCTTTAAGCTTGAAAGACGCAGGTGACATCAATGCAAATGCAATAACACAGATAATGATTGTTATCATGCCATAATTAATACCAACCTTTTCGCTGATAAGAATTGTTGACAATGTTGATGTTATGCCAACACCGATATATGTATAAATGCTTTTGTATGACTGAATACTGTTTCTTTCGTCAACACTTAAGCTCATTGATGTTAAAACGCCAAAAATCGGCACATCGCAAAGAGTGTAAGCAGTATCCCAAAGAATATATGCAACTGCAAACCAACCCAATTTAAAGGCTTCTGATGAATCTGACGGAATAATAAACGTGAGTATTGTTGCAATTGGAATAAGTATAGTTGAAATTCTTATCCAAGGCAGATATTTCTTGCCACTTTTAAACTTAATTGAGTCAAAGATTACACCGAACAATGTATCGTTTACAGCATCCCAAACCTTAACTGCGAGCATAACTGTGCCTGATTTTATTGGGTCAATGCCCAAAAACAAAAGATATGTAGTCAAGCACACATTGAAAAGTGTGTAAATCATATTCTGTCCCGCAAAGTAAGTGTAGTAGCTGAATCTTTCACCCGGCTCTGTTGACCACCCCTCTTTGGTGGCAAACATCTGCTTTACTTTTGAAACTAATTCCATATTTTCTCCTTCTTATATTATGCTTTTATTAACTGAACAACAGATTCCACATGAATTGTTCGTGGGAACATATCTACGGCTGTCACCTTCTGTACCTCATAGCCTACTTCACG
>JAZQWV010000016.1:0-3531 GCA_045632525.1 Candidatus Fimenecus sp. | reverse complement strand
TTTAATCGAAAATATCTCAGCTCTTACAGATAAAATTACAGTAACAGTTGCTGAAAAAAATGCTTCATCAGATGTAGCACCATGTGTCCGTGTTTTTCTTGAAGATGGTAGTGATACAGGTATTGCGTTTCATGGTGTTCCGTCCGGTCACGAATTCACAACATTTGTGATTAGTCTTTATAATGCATCAGGACCAGGTCAACAATCAGATGAACAAACTATTCAGGGAATTAAAGAAATAAAAAATACTGTAGATATGAAGATATTGGTGACTTTATCGTGTACTATGTGCCCTGATTTAGTTATTGCTTGTCAGCGTATAGCAACGTTAAATCCAAATATCCGTGCCGAAGTTTACGACATTCAGCATTTTGATGAATTACGAAAAAAATACAACGTAATGAGTGTTCCGTGTCTTGTTATTAATGATGACAAAGTATCTTTCGGTAAGAAAAATATAAATCAGGTTTTAGAATTGATTAGTAATTGAATATATAGAAAAACGCAACTGTTTAGTTGCGTTTTTTTATTAAATAAACTAGAATAAAATCAGAAAAAATTAAATTGAAATATCGAATTTAAGTGTAAAAACTCAAAATTACTTGAATTTTATATAAAAAAAGTTATAATGTAATTGTATTTGAAATAAAATAAAAAAGAGGCTTCAAATATGAAAATTATGTGCAAATTTTTAAGACCGGTTAAATCAATTTGTTGTATTTTATTGTCTTTGATGGTTGCTTTTTTAATAGTTCCGCAAACCGTCTTTGCTTCAGAAGAAAAGGTGGTAAGAGTTGGTTATGACAGCAACTCTCAGTTTATTAAAGAAAGCGACGGACACTATTACGGATATGGTGTTGAATATCTTGAAAAAATCGCTGAATACACCGGTTGGAAGTATAAATATGTCAAAGATGATAGTTGGCACGATTCGCTAGAAAAATTGCGCAATGG
Source organism: Candidatus Fimenecus sp. (assembly GCA_045632525.1). Classification (GTDB taxonomy): domain Bacteria; phylum Bacillota; class Clostridia; order Oscillospirales; family Acutalibacteraceae; genus Fimenecus. The sequence goes on along the minus strand of JAZQWV010000016.1, from coordinate 2,577 downwards.
CAGTATCGATTTAATTTGTACTGCTCACTATACCGATGAGCGTGCGGCAGAATTTTTATATTCGTCAATGCCTATCGGTTATGAGACATCTATTCTTTACGCAAAAACAGATAGCAAATATTTCTACCAAGACTACGAAACGATGCAAGGAAGTAAAGTAGGGTTGCTTGAAGAAAGTTATTCTGCTTCCGACTTTGAAAAGTATGCAAATGAAATGGAAATTTCATTTGAGGCTGTTTATTTTAATAAAGAAAACGAGATGAAGGCTGCCCTTAGTAACGGCGGGATTGATATGATGGTGGTTGGTAGCCGTTATGCTACTTCAGGGCTTAAATTAGTTGATATTTCTGGTACTGACCCATTTTATTGCATTACACAATTTAAAAATCAAAATTTAATTAATGAGATAGATGACGTTCTTCACGAAATTATGTTAGACGAGCCTTCTTTTGAAGGTAATTTGAGGGCAAAGTATTTTAATCACGAGTCAATAAGCAGTATGCCTCTTTACACAAAAGAAGAGTTGAAATACATTAAAAACCTTGGAACTATAAAGGTTAAGCTTATTCAGGATCAACATCCATCTTGTTATATGGAAAACGGCGAAACCAAAGGTATATGGGCAGAGGTTATAAAACTTCTCTCTCAGAAAAGCGGTATCAATATTGTTCTTGAAGGCGGAGATGTTGAAAATTACTCTCAGGAAACCTACAAGGACTTTATGAATGATGGTTACCTTCTTTTACATACACAAAATGCTTTACAGTATATGAGTGATTTGGAAGATACTATTCTTTCGAATTCTATTACAAACGTTTCCATTTCATATGTTAAGCGTAAAGTTGCTTTTGTTGAAGATGAATATGTATCCCATATTATTGCTTTAACAAAGGATTTAGCATATTTAGAACCAATGCTTCTTGAGGAAAATCCTGACTACGAGATTCAGTATTTTGATGATGCTAAATCCTGCTTTGAAGCGCTTACCGATAAAAAAGTTGGTGTGGTAATTCAAAATACACACCGTGCAAGTTATTTAATGCAGAAACCTGAGTTTTCAGATAAACTTACGGTTGTTCCGGGGGTTGACCACGGAAATAATGTGTGTTTAGTAGCATCAGAAGAACAACAGATGCTTATAGATATTATAAATAAAGCAATCCACCACATTACCTACGACGAGATTAACGAAATCGTAAAACGTGAATTGCTTATGTCACCGTATCCACTTGAGAATTCTGACTTTTTTTACCAGAACTGGAAATGGATGATTGTTGTAGTTTTAATTTTGTTATTTGCAATAATTGGTTATGGAATTTTTACAAACAAATTAGCTGATGCAAAAATCCAAAGAAGAGAGTTTGAAATATTACAGAAAAAAGCAAGAGAAGATGAGATTACAGGTCTTTATAATCGTTCTTATTTCTATGAAGAAGCAGGGAAACTTATTAAAGAATCAAATGAACTTTTTTATATTATCTCTATGAATATCTGTAATTTTAAGGTTGTAAATGAGCACTATGGTATGAGTGCAGGTGACCAGTTGTTAAAAGAAATTGGTGCACAGTTGCAGAAATTAGATGTAAATCAACGCATAATTTTTGCTCGTTTTATGATAGATAATTATTATATGTGTATTCCAAAATCTGAGTTTGAAAAAATAGAACTTCCTAAGAATTTTAAAACATTCCTTGATGATATTGATGTTCGAGTAGTTTACGGTGTATTTTTGGCAGAAGATAAGGAAATGCCTGTTAACGTTATGTGTGACAGGGCAATAGAAGCGACCCGTAACAAAAACTACACATATACGGAATATATCCATTTCTATGATGATAACGTACGCAAACAAGCTCAGTTAGAACAAGAAGTTGAGTCTGAGATGGAGCAAGCTTTGGCAGAACGCCAGTTCTTTATAGTTGTTCAGCCTAAATATGATTCGATTACTGAATCAATTGTCGGTGGTGAAACGCTTGTTCGTTGGCAACATCCTCAAAAGGGACTTGTGTCACCGGGTGTATTTATTAATATATTTGAACGCAACGGATTTATCGACCCGCTTGACCACTTCGTTTGGGAAGAAACTTGTCGTTTCCAGTCAGAATTAAAGAAAAAAGGGATAAAAACTGTTCCTATTTCTATTAATGTTTCACGAATCCACTTCTATGGTAGTGAATTGCGTGGTCAGTTCAGAGAGTTGATTGAAAAGTATGACTTGGAGCCACAAGATATTGAGCTTGAAATTACAGAATCACTTTGCAGCGAAGATTCAGGGAAAATTTTCGATACAATTCGTGAACTTCAGGCAGATGGTTTCAGGATTGCTATGGATGACTTCGGTAGTGGTTACTCATCACTTAATATGTTAAAAGAAATGCCATTGGATATTATTAAACTTGATTTAAAATTCCTTGATGGTGAAGGCGACAAGAGCCATGTTATTATGAAAGCGTTAATCGAAATGGCACATACTATGGATTTAGACGTTGTTGTTGAAGGTGTTGAACTTCTTTCACAGGTTGAGTTCTTGCGTCAATTTGAGAATTGCTATTTACAAGGTTATTACTATTCAAAACC
>JAZQWV010000015.1:0-21307 GCA_045632525.1 Candidatus Fimenecus sp. | reverse complement strand
GATTTCGTATGCAATTTCTGCACCATCAAGAATATCTGTCACCTTTTTAGTAACGCCGAACTTGATAAGGTCAGGGTCAGAGCAAACGAAAGCCTTTTTAAAGCCTCTTGCTTTGATTTCGTCAGCAATAGCAGCGATTGCTCCTTTGCCGTGATAAGATGTTTCGTTAAGTACAAAACGATTTGCCATAATATTTTTACCTCCATTAGTCAGAAAACTCTGACAAAAATTTAACAATGATATTATACAATAAATCTTCTAATATTTCAAGGGGAAATATGTAAAAAAGAGCAGGTTTTCACCTGCTCTTAATTTTATGAAATCCAAACACCATTTGAATTGAATTTGTATGTTTTGCCACCTATTTTCTTTGTGCCTGTTACCATATAGCCGTTAGCGTCAATGTAATACCACTTGCCACCATCTTGTACCCATTGGCTATATACCATATAACCACTTGAGCCTACATAGCACCAACCTTTTGAGTCTTTAACCCACTTGTTATATACCATTCGACCTTGTGCATCGAGATAGCACCAACCCTTTGAGTCCTTAACCCATTTGTTTGTTACACAGTAACCATCAGCACCTACATAGCACCAGCCTACACTATCTTTTACCCAAGAATTTGTGAGCATTGCGCCACTTGAGCCTAAATAGCACCAGCCCTTTGAGTCTTTCTTCCAAGTGTTAGATACCATATAGCCGTTACCATCCATAAAGTACCATTTACCACCATCATAAACCCAGTTGTTGCATACCATTCTACCGTTAGCATCAAGGTAGCACCAACCAACACTGTCAGCTTTCCAACAGTTTGTTACACAATATCCATCAGCACCTAAATAGCACCAGCCTGCACTGTCTTTTTTCCAAGTGTTTGTCGCTTTAACACCGTTTTCATAATATGCCCATTTACCGTTTTCGTTTATCCAGCCGTTGAGCACAACCTTTGTATGACCACAGTTTGTGCAAGTGTTGTTAACATAATTATGACCTAAAGCATCAATTGTTGTAGTTTCAAGTATTTCACCACAAGCTGTACATTCTTTGTGTTTTGAACCGTCTGTTGTACAAGTAGGTTCTTTATCAACTGTATATTCAGTTGCATAATCGTGACCAAGCTTTGGTAGTGTTTCCGTTTCAAGTGTTATGCTACAAGCTGTACATTCTTTGTGTTTTGTACCCTCTGTTGTGCAAGTTGGCTCGATGTCAACAAACCACTCACTAGCAATATGGTCAACTGCATTATAATGAATAAAACTATTTAACAATTTTGTATTAGATGACCCAATTACAATAGAATCCCATTGAGCTTCCTCGCCTGAATAAAAAACATACTTTAGTGAGCTGCAACCATCAAATGCGCCCCTATCAATTGTTGTTACAGTGTCAGGAATTGTTGCACTTCTAAGATTATAACAATCTAAAAAAGCAAAATCATCAATTTTTGTTACACTTTCTGGAATCGTTATGCTTCTAAGGCTAGAACAACGTTTAAATGTACCTTCACCGATTGTTGTTACACCATCCGGAATTGTTATGTTTGCAAAGTTGCAATCATAAAATGCATAACATCCAATTACTGTTACACTGTCTGGAATTGTTATGTTTGTAAGAATATCACAACCATAAAATGCATACAAGTCAATTACCGTTACACTGTCTGGAATTGTTACGCTTCTAAGACTATCGCAATAGTAAAATGTATAAGAACTGATTGTTCTTACACCATTTGGAATTGTTATGTTTGTAAGGCTTTCACAATAGCTAAATGCGCCGCTAGCAATTATTGTTACACTGTCTGGGATTGTTATATCTTGAAGGGCGTAGCAACGAGAAAATGCAGAATTACCAATTGAAACTACACCTTCTGGGATTATTATACTTGTAAAGTATTCACACTCCCTAAATGCTTCGCCAGCAATTGTTTTTGTACCATCTCTTATTTGATATTTTCCAGATAACCCTTTTTTTACACTAATTAAATGATTATTAATGTAAAGTGAACCGTTTTCCCAATTAGATTCATCGTTATAATATCCTGTGTTATCAAATGCATAATAATCAATTCTTTTCACACTATCTGGGATTGTTATGCTTGTTAATGATGTGCAACTAGCAAAAGCGGATTGTTCAATTATTATTACACTGTCTGGGATTGTTATGCTAGTAAGGCTACCACAGTTAAAAAATGTACCACTACAAATTGTTGTTACACTGTTTGAGATTGATATAGTTGTTAGGCTGTCGCAAAATTCAAATGCATTATCACCAATCATTGTTACACTGTCTGGGATTGTTATACTTGGAAGATTTCTGCACCGACCAAATGCATAATCACAAATTTTTGTTACGCTGTTAGGAATTGTTATGGTTACAAGACTTCTGCAATCCTCAAATGCCCTAGCACCAATTGTTGTTACTGTGTATCCATCAATTATTGATGGAATTTCAAGGTCAATTGCTGAGCCAGTGTAGTCTGTGATTTCAGCTGTGCCATCTTCTAAAATCTCATAATAAAAACTACCACTTGAATATGCAAATGATGAGATTGAGAACGATGTTAACATTGAAACCAACATTACAACCACCAAAAATATTGATAATATGCGATTTTTCATAACATACACCCCCATAGTATTTATGGTTTAATTTTAGGCTTTTATGGGAGATTTTACAAGGTAAAAATGGTACAAAAACAAATGCTTTCAATTGGTTATTGTGACGAAAAAAGTGGCGGAGATAGTATCTCCACCACGTAGAAATTAAATATATTTTTTTATTTCATCAGGTGTGATTACACCTTTTTCGGTGATAAATGCGGTAATAAGTGAATGGTCGGTCACATCAAATGCAGGGTTTAAGGTTTTAGCATTTTGTGGAATCATTCTGTTTTCATACCACATATCCCCTATTTCACTGCCGTCTCTCATTTCGATTTCAATATCGTCACCCGATTTGATGTTTTTATCAAAGGTTGAGAAAGGCATACAAACATAGAACGGAATATTATAATGCTTTGCTAAAATTGCAACACCACTTGTGCCGATTTTGTTAGCCATATCACCATTAAGGGCTACTCTGTCACAACCTACTAAAACTGCATCAACAAGGCCATTTTTCATAACATATGATGCCATATTATCACAAATTACTGTTGTATCTATATCTGCATCACAAAGTTCGAATGCTGTGAGCCTTGCACCCTGCAAAAGTGGTCGGGTTTCGTCTGCAAAGACCTTGATATTATGTCCGTTTTCTTTTGCAACATATACAGGTGAAAGGGCTGTGCCGTATTTTACAGTTGCAAGTCTGCCCGCATTACAATGAGTGAGAATTGCATTTGAATCTCTGAGCAATTCTGCGCCATATTCACCAATTTTTCTACAAATAGTAATATCATCATCAATCATCTGAAGTGCTTTATTTTTAAGATTAGACTTAAAGTTTTCTGCATTGCAATTTTCTGCCACTTTAAGCATTTCATCTGTTGCCCATTTAAGATTAACTGCAGTTGGTCGGCATAAAATGAGTTTTTCACAGTAATCCTTCAATTCTGCAAAAAGTTTTTCGTATGTATCGGCTTTGCTCTTGTTCATAAGCACAGCCAATGAAATTGCAGTAAAAACACCTATTGCAGGTGCACCACGAACCTTGAGAAACTTTATTGCATCAAACATTTCAGTGAAATCATCAGTGAAAACTTCTTTATATTCAGTTGGTAAAAGTGTCTGGTCAATGAAAACTGCTTTATTATTTACAGTATCAAAGCCAACAGATGCACCATTTAAAAACATCAAAATTCACCTACTATTTCGGTAATGAGTTTTTGCATTTCTTCACTCTTTTGTCTGCCGATTGTAAGGACTTCCTCTTCGGTAAGTCTTTCGCCTGAAAGTCCTGCTGCCTTATTTGAAACAAGTGAGAAACCAAGGACATCTATACCACAATGATTTGCTGCGATTACTTCTTGTACTGTTGACATGCCAACAGTATCAGCTCCCATAATTCTGAATGCACGGATTTCAGCTGGTGTTTCATAAGAAGGTCCTGTACAACCGATATACACACCCTGTTGAAGTTTCATACCTAATTTTTCTGCACAATTGAACGCAGTTTCACGAAGAGCTGGTGCATAAGCAAAGCTCATATCAGGAAAACGGCAACCAAAATCATCGTCGTTTTTACCTATAAGACAATTTCTACCTGTAAAATTGATATGGTCAGTAATAACCATAATATCACCAACATTAAAACTTTCGTTGATACCACCCGCTGCATTTGTAACGATAAGTTTTTTTACACCCATCATTTTCATAACACGAATTGGCATTACAACATTTTGAACTTGATAGCCTTCATAAAGGTGAATTCTGCCTTGCATACACATAACTTTTTTACCGTTGAGTGTACCGAAAACAAATCTGCCAACATGTCCAGGTGCTGTGGAAACAGGAAAATTCGGAATATCGGCATAGTCCACATACTGTGGATTTTCGATTTTTTCACCGAGAGTGCCAAGTCCACTACCTAAAATGATACCGATTTCAAAGTCACCAGTAATTTTTGATTTTATAAATTCAACCGCTTTTGTAATCATTGTGCATTAACCTCGTTTACTACTTCGCGAACTAATTTGCTTACTTCATAGCCCATTTTTTCAACATCAATAGTTGTGAATTCACCATTTTTATAAAGGACTTCACCATCAACCATTGTAAGAACTACATTACTCTTGTTTGCAGAATATACTATATTATTAAGTATATCGAAATCAGGATACATATTAGGTGTTGTCATATCAATTACAATCAAGTCGGCTTTGTTGCCAACTTTGATTTCGCCACAGTTCATTCTACCCTGTGCTTTATAACCATTTACAGTTGCCATTCTGTAAATATCTTGTGGAGTCACAATATCAGCCTGATTGTTAACACCCTTTGGTAAGAGTGCTGCTAAATACATTTCTCGCATAATGTCAAGTCCGTTATTACTTGCAGCAGAGTCTGTACCGATACCGATATTTACACCTTTTTGAAGTAATTTATATGTGTTACAGAAGCCACTACCAAGCTTCATATTACTTGCGGGACAATGAGCAACAGTTACACCCATTTCCTTGAAAATATCCATATCTTCATCTTCAACCCACACACAATGAGCAAGAATTGTAGGACTATTGAATACTTTTGCATCATAGAAAAGACGAGCGGGTGTTTTGCCGTATTTTGCTTTGCAATTCTCATGTTCAGCCTTTGTTTCGGACAAATGAATATGATTTATATAGTCTTTGCCATTTGTGAATTCACCAAACTGCTCTATAATTGAAAGACGGTTTGTATATTCTGCATGAAGACTCATATCAATTTTGATTTTGCCATTCTGTGTATTATGATACTTTTCTGCAAGGTAAATACCTTCTTGAAATCTCTCATTTTTAGTAATATCTTCATCAACAAAACTCACGATTGAACGGCCAAAATTAGTCTTCGCCTTACTGTCGATTACAGCTTTCATTACACCGTCACCGAAGAAATACATATCTGTAAAAGATGTTGTACCACTACTGAGCATTTCTGCGATTGAAAGCATTGTACCGTAATAAGCTCTGTCACAGTTAAGACGGTCTTCAAATGGGAAAACCTTTTCGTTAAGCCATCTGTCGAGTGGCAGATTTTCAGCATAACCACGAAGCAAGGTCATTGGTGAATGAGTGTGAAGATTAACAAAGCCTGACGAGAGCACTTTGCCGGTTCCGTCATATTCTTCACCATAGTTTTCCTGTGGTTTCTCATTGCCGATATAGTCGATTTTATCTCCCTTGACACCGACATACATATTATTCTGGATTTCAAGATTTGAATTTATAATACTGATATTTTTAAAGAGCATATTTTTTCTCTCCCTCCGTCTGCTTACGCAGACACCTCCCTCGTCAGAGGGAGACGCTTAAGGTTTTCATTCAATAATAATTGTTTCGATGATTACATCTTCTTTAGGTTTATTGTTGAAATAATCAGCAGGAACTTTTGCAATTGCGTCAACAACATCCATTCCTTCAAATACCTGACCGAAAACTGTATGGCGGAAGTCAAGCCAAGGTGTGCCACCCATTTCTTCATAAGCTTCGATACATTCTGTTGGAAAAAGGTCTTCACGAGCACTTCTCATCTGGTCAAGCAAGTCTTCAGGCACTTCTTTTGCCTGAACGATAAAGAACTGGCTACCATTTGTATTTGGTCCTGCATTTGCCATTGAAAGAGCACCGCGAAGGTTATGAAGTTCGCCTGTGAATTCGTCTTCGAATGAATGTCCCCAAATACTTTGTCCACCTGTGCCTGTGCCTAATGGGTCACCACCCTGAATCATAAAGTCGTTGATTACACGGTGGAAAATAAGACCATTATAATAACCATTCTTTGCATGAGTTGTAAAATTCTCAACTGCTTTTGGTGCGAATTCAGGGAAAAGTTTGATTTTGATTTCGCCCATATTGGTTTTGATTGTTGCAATCTTATCACCTGCAACAGGTGCATTTAACTGATGAAACATAATTTTTTTCTCCTTTAAAAAGACAATGTAACTTTGTTTTTGCCTGTATTTTTTGATTCATACATAGCCTTATCTGCTTTTACTACAAATTCTTCAATATCACTTCGGTTTTCGACCTTCTGGATATGTACGCCAACGCTCATAGTAAGCATTGTATCAAGCCCCATAATTCTAATATTCTGAACATTTTTGAGGATTGCATCTGCAAGCTTGATTGCATTTGCTTTGTCAATATCCTCACAGAACACTACGAATTCTTCGCCACCCATTCTGTAAACATTGCAATTTTCTATATTCTTTGTTTCTCTTTCAAGAACTTCTGCAATAGCAATAAGGCATTTATCACCCATTGAATGACCTTTTGTATCGTTGATATTTTTAAAATTATCAACGTCCATCATATATATTGCAGTCATACCCTTTGCGTCTTTACATCTCGCAAAACCTTCTTCAAAAATCTTATTCCAATACCAACGGTTATAAAGCCCTGTCATACTGTCACGGACATAAGCACTTTCAAGTTCTTCATTGGTTTTTTCAAGAATTTCTTTTTGCTCTTGTAACTCTTTAACCATATCGTCAAGTTGCTTGTTCTGCTCAACAATGAGAATTTCATTATACACTGCTCGGCAACGGTTACAGTAACGACTATAAGAAACTAAGAATGAAACGAAAGATAACACCATGATACCAACTGTTGCTTCAAAGTCCAGGTCTTCTATACCGTTTCTAGCAAAATTAGTTACTAAAAACAATGTTGTGCTTAGTGTAACAAACCATGCTGAATATTTTGGTGCAAGATAAACACCCTGTGTGATTATAACTATTGTTGCAGTATAAACGATAATTGATGCTTCAAGGTTTCTATTAACAAATAGCAAAAATGAAACCCAAACCATATAAAAAGCTGTCAGGATACTTACTGTTGCAAGTATCTTTTTATCATTTTGTTCTATATCTTTTGATTGATACCTTATAACAAAATAGAACACAAAAGATATTACAAATAATGCCAGATAAACTAACGCATAGTCCAATTGAAAATTAAAAACTTCCCAATGAACACCAAAAGAATAAACTGACATTATGAAAAGCGCGAGTAAACAGGCAATGGGTAAAAATGCTCTTACACTTGAACTGTTTCTTGTTGCAAATTCAATATGTAATGCTTTTTTTATTCTTGGTTCTTCCCAATGTTCAAACTCTTCGCGTCTGACATTAAAAGACATATTAGCAGTTAAGTTTTTAATATAACCCATTATCCTTCCCCCTTTATTTTACTTTCTGACTTGTTTTTATTCTACACTCTTAAGTGATTCAATCATATCAATCTTTTTGAGTTTAAAATACATTACGAAATTCACTACTAAAGAGAATAAAACTGTAAGAATTGCGCCGATTAAAATACTATACCACTCAAGTTCTCTGCCGAACATATAAACATCTGTTTCAACAGTTACCATAACGAACTTGTGTAAGATAATACCCAAGAAGATACCGAGAACTGTACCAAGTATTGTAAGCACAAGGTTTTCGCGGAACACATAAGCTGCAGTTTCATTATCGTAGAAACCTAAAAGTTTAAGTGTAGCAAGTTCGCGTCTTCTTTCTGTGATATTGATATTGTTAAGGTTATAAAGAACAATGAACGCCAAAGCACCCGCTGCAAGAATCATTATAACAATAACAAAATAAAGTCTGTTAATGACATCTTTAATGTCGTTAAGTTCAGTTTCATTCATAACAACTGTATTTACACCGTTGATTTTGAGAATCTGTTCACTAAAATCAGCAACATTTACTGCGTCTGTTGTCTTAAGATAAATTGTATTAAGTTCAGCAGACTCGTTATAAATTGTCTGATAAAGATTAGGTGTCATATAGATATAATGGAAAATGTAGTTTTCTGTTATACCCATAACTTTAACTTCTTTAGGGAATGCATCTGACTCACCTTTTCTGATGAAGATACTGTCACCAACGCCGACACCCAACATATTTGCATATTTTTCTGTGATGATTACACCATCGTCAGAGAGATTTAAATCAGTTAAAAGACCTGTTCTTTCTTCAAGTTTTACAAACTGTTTGAAATCGTCAATATTTCTTGGCACAACCATATACGCATTCTTTTCGTTTTCAAATTTTGCATCATTTGAATTTGTTGCATATACCATGATTCTGTTTGCCTGCAAGCCACTTTCAACATCTGACAAATCAGAAATATCTGCAAGCATTGCACGGCGTTGTGCTCTTGTGAGAGTTGAATCAACGCTGACTACTCCGTCAAACTGGAACACTTCACCATATTGATTATTTGCCATTGCAGAAACTGAATCGCGAATACCAAAACCAACAAGCAAGAGTGCCATACATCCGCCAACACCAAAAAGTGTCATAAAGAAACGCTTTTTATATCTGAAAAGATTTCGCATTGCAGCTTTTTGACCAAAATCAAGTCTTTCCCAAATAGCGTCAATATTTTCAAGGAAAATTCTCTTACCTGCTTTTGGTGCTTCAGGACGCATAAGGTCTGCTGCACCACCGAGAAGTGTTTTGTAGCAAGCAAAATATGCTGCACCAACTGTGCAAATGATTGCTGCGACAACTGCTGTTATACCATAAACAGCGTTAAACTCAATAACGCTATCCTGAAGGTTATAATAAACCATTTTATAAGCTGAAACGATGATTGTAGGAATTGTAAATTCACCAACAAACACACCGATTACGCCACCCAACAGGGTTGCAAGCAATGCATAGAGGATATATTTTGTTGCAATTGATTTTTGACTGTATCCCAAAGCCTTAAGAGTACCAATCTGTGTTCTCTGCTCTTCAACCATACGGGTCATTGTTGTAAGTGCAACAAGAGCTGCAACAATAAAGAAGATAATTGGGAAAACTGTACCAATAGCGCCAATACTTTCAGCATCAGTTGTGAAACTCATATTTGATTCAACAGATGTTCTATCAAGGACATACCAAACAGGTGTTTCCATATTGTTGATATCTGTCTCTGCTTTTGAGAGTTTCTCTTTTGCATCTGCAAGTTCATCAATTGCATCTTGTCTTGCAATTTCATATTGCTCCTTACCACGTTGAAGTTCAATTTCAGCATCAGTAAGTTTCTTTTCTGTTTCGGTTATTGTGCTTTTGTCTGCAAGAACATTTTCAACTTCAGCAATTGTTTTCTTACCCTCTGCTACTTCTTTTTTACCGTTTTCTAACTCTGCCCTTTTTGCTATCAACTGCTTTTCGAGAGTATCATAAATACCAGTAACAAGTAAAAGCGCATTTTTTGCTTCTTCTAATTCTTGGTCAGTAACATTTGGGTCTTGAAGCATTTGTTGATAAGCATCTTTTGCAACTTGAACTTTGACTTTCTGCTCATTATAAGATGCTTCCATTCGGTTGAGTTCTTTCTCACCCTCTGCAATTTCTCTTTCTGCTTCGGCAATCTGTTGTTTTCTTAAAGGAAGTTCAGTTTCAGCATTTGCTAAAACCTGTTTTTCTTCTTCAAACTTTTCTCTTGCATCTTTAAGCATTGATTCAGTATCGAGAAGTTTCTGATATGATTCAGCTAATTCTGTTTCGGCAACTAATTTTGCTCTTTCATAATCATTAACTGCTTTTTGAAGCATTTCAGCACTTTTCGCACGAACTTCACTGAAACGAATTGCGCAACGCTTATCTGCTATATTTTTAATTGCATCAATTACTGACTGAACTTTTTCGTTATATTCATCACTATAACAATTAAGCTCTTTTACACCATCCACAAGCACATGAACTGTTGTGTAATAATCAATTACAAATGCTTCTTCAGGAATAACGATATATCCGTCAACAATACCGTCACCGATGCTACTTGTCCCCATATCACCATTAAGGAAATATGAAGTTGAGCAGATGCCAACAATTGTGTATGTATCAGCAGCGAGAGTATCATAAATATCTTCGTCCGAGCCACTTGTGAATGTGACGCTGTCACCTATTTTAAGTCCCGATGCATCAATGAATTCACGACTCACAACACATTCATTGTAAATTGTTGGAAATCGGCCTTCACTAACTTTAACATCATTGATTGTTTCGGGCATTGAAATAATCTTAGTTACAATTTCATTGGAATTGGCAAGACAGATATAATCCTTCTGGATTGAACCTTCTGCCATATTAACGCCCTGAACACCTTTTATTTTATTAAGGTCTTTTTTTGTTATACCAAGAGTACCAACAACGCGGATATCCATAAAATTTTCCGCATCATACACTTTATCGGCAGTTTTATGCATTGCTGGCATTGCTGAACGAATTCCCGAATAAAAGGCAACACCTAAAGCAGCAATGAGCAAAATTGAAATAAAGCGTCCAAAATTTTTCTTTATTTCTCTGCCAAAATCTTTTCTTAACGATTTAGTCATTTTGTTCTTCCTTTTCTGCGCTGATTACCATTCAATCTGTTCAACTGGAGCAGGATTTTCATTAATAAGAATTTTATCAACCTGTCCGTTTTTGATTTTAACAATTTTATCTGCCATTGGTGTCAATGCAGAGTTATGTGTAATGACAATAACTGTCATATTTTTTTCTTTACAAGTATCTTGCAAAAGTTTAAGTATTGACTTACCTGTTATGTAGTCAAGAGCACCTGTTGGTTCATCGCAAAGCAAGAGCTTTGGATTTTTAGCAAGAGCACGAGCAATTGATACTCTTTGCTGCTCACCACCTGAAAGTTGTGATGGGAAGTTATCGAGTCTATTACCAAGACCTACTTCACTCAAAACTTTTTCTGCATCAATTGGATTTGCACAAATCTGAGCAGAGAGTTCAACATTTTCAACTGCTGTAAGATTCTGCACAAGATTATAGAACTGGAACACAAAACCGACATCGTCACGACGGAACCCAGTGAGCTCTTGTTCGGTATATTTTGAAATATCTTTTCCATCAACTAAAACTTCGCCTGATGTGGGCTTGTCCATTCCACCAAGAATATTAAGCACAGTTGTTTTACCTGCACCTGATGGTCCGACAATTACAACAAATTCACCTTGCTCAATAGGGAAGCTGATTCCATCAAGAGCCTTGATTTCAACCTCGCCCATTTTATAGGTTTTTACCACATCATTAAACTGGATAAATGACATTTTTTTCTCTCCTAAGGTAAAAATTTATATATACAATTTATTGTATCATATATTTCTAAATATTGCTACACATATTTTACATAATATATTTGTTAAAATTTTACTAATTTTACAAAAATAATAGACAAATGTTGATTATCGAACACTTTAGTGTTATAATTAACACTAAGTATATTATTCAAAGGAGATTTCTTAATGCCTATCAACGATAATGACACAAGAGTTAAAAGAACGAAAAAACTTATTCGTCAAGGTCTTGCTGAGCTTTCAAGGACAAAGAGTCTTTCAAAAATCACAGTTAAAGAACTCACTGACCTTGTTGAGATTAACCGTGGCACATTCTATCTTCACTATAAAGACATTGCAGATTTAGTTGAGTCAATAGAAACTAATCTCTATAACGATTTAGGTGAATTTATCAATAGCGTTACCCCAAAATCAGTTATTAAAAAGCCCATAGATGTGCTTGAACAATATGCGAAATTCTGTGAAGAGAATAAAGAAGCCTTTGTAATGCTTATGGGCGTTCATGGTGATGCTGAATTTATATTCAAACTCACCACTCTTCTTGACGGCAGAATCTATGATTTATGCAAATCATTCTTCCCTAATATGAATCAAAGCATCTATGATTTTTCAACAGAATACGGCAAATTTGCTGCTGTCGGATTGATGAACTGTTGGTTCTATAAGCACCCTGAATGGACCGCAAGACAAGTTGCTGAATTGTGGTTCCAGCTTATGACCAGAGGTCTTCAGGGTATGGTTGAAAACAAACCTGAGGGGGTTTAATTTTGACAGCGTTACTCATAAAATTATTTGTTCGTGACAGTGAAAACACAAAGGAAACTTCTGTTCGCACAGCCTATGGTACATTAGGTAGCGTAACAGGTATTTTTGTTAATCTTTTGCTTGCTGGAATTAAATATTTTGCAGGTATTATTTCAGGTAGTATTTCTGTTACTGCAGATGCTATCAACAACCTTTCTGATGCAGGTTCATCTATCGTTTCACTTGCAGGTGTAAAGCTCTCTGCAAGACCTGCTGACAAAGGACATCCCTATGGTCACGGCAGACTTGAATACATATCAGCTTTGGCCGTTGCTGTGCTCGTTTTTCTTATGGGCTTTGAACTTCTAAAAAGCTCTATTGATAAAATCTTAAATCCTGTGCCTGTCACTTTTAACTGGTTGGCATTGGTTATTCTTATAGTGAGTATTTTTGCAAAACTCTGGCTTGGAATTTTCAATAAAAAACTTGGCAAAAAAATCAACTCTGCACCCATGATGGCAGTTATGAAAGACTGTTTTAGCGACTGTTTAGCAACAGGTGTCGCAGCACTTTCAATTATTGTTTCAGCATTTTCTGAAATCGCTATTGACGGATATCTTGGCATTATTGTTGCCGGATTTATTCTTCTTGCAGGTTTCAACATTTCAAAAGAGACTTTGGGTGTTTTGCTTGGTAATCCACCTGAAAAAGAATATGTCCAGATGATTGAAAACAAGATTTTATCTTATGACCACGTTGTTGGTGTGCATGATTTGATTGTTCATGATTATGGTCCAAGTCGTCGTTTCGCATCAGCTCATGCAGAAGTACCCGCTAACATTGACATTATGGAAGCTCACGATGTAATCGACCTTATTGAGCGTGACATTATGAATGAAATGGGACTTCTTATTTCAATCCACATGGACCCAATTATTGTTGATGACGAAAGAATTAACACTTTGCGCCAAATGACAAGTGATGTTGTTAAAGAAATCGACCCTGAACTTTCAATTCACGATTTCAGGGTTGTTGAAGGTCCAACACACACCAATTTGATTTTTGATATTCTTCTCACCCACACTCATAAAGACAGTCATGAAGAAATCATCAACCAGATTAACGAAAAATTGAGCAAAATAGACGAAAGATTTTTCACAGTTATAACAATAGACCACTCTTTTAACTAAATTTTAATTTTTTGTCGATTTACTATTGCAAAAAACACAAAATATAGTAGAATATATGTGTAATTTATTCATATATTGTTTTTGAGTTTTCGGAGGTTAAATTATGGCAGACAGAGAAATTACCACAATACCAAATGGACCTCTCGGTATTATCGCTTTACCGGGATGCGAAGAAATGGCTGAGAAAATTGACCGTTATCTTGTAAAATGGCGCAAGCAGCAAGATTCAGAACACAAAGCTTCAATCGCTTTTTCTGGCTATGAAAGAGATACTTACATTCTCAATGCTTCTTTCCCTCGCTTTGGTACAGGTGAAGGTAAGTGCTCACTTCACGAATCAGTTCGTGGATATGACATCTACATTCTCATTGATGCTTTTAACCACGGCATTACTTATAAAATGTACGGTCAAACAGTTCCAATGAGTCCTGATGACCATTATGCTAACCTTAAAAGAGCAATCTCTGCTATCGGCGGTAAGGCAAAAACAATCACAGTTATTATGCCAATGCTCTATGAAGGAAGACAGCACAAGCGTTCTTCAAGAGAGTCTCTTGACTGTGCAGTTATGCTTCAGGAACTCTGTCTCTCAATGGGTGTTGACAACATCATCACTTTTGATGCTCACGATGCTCGTGTTCAGAATGCAATTCCTCTTAATGGTTTTGAAAGCATTTCTCCTGCTTATCAGATGATTAAAGCTCTTGTAAACAATGTAGATAACCTTAAACTTGACAAAGAACACACAATGATTATTTCACCTGACGAGGGTGCTATGAGCCGTTGTATGTTGTATTCAAACTATTTAGGTCTTGACCTTGGTATGTTCTACAAACGCCGTGACTATTCAAGAATTGTTGACGGTAGAAACCCAATCGTTGAACACTCTTTCCTTGGTTCAAATGTTGAAGGCAAAGATGTTATTATTATCGACGATATGATTTCATCTGGTGAATCAATGCTTGACGTTTCAACAAAAATTAAAGAACTTGGTGCAAACAGAGTATTCATTTTCTCTGCTTTCGGTCTCTTTAATGCAGGTCTTGAAAACTTTGACAAGGCTTATCGTGATGGACTTTTTGACAAGGTATTCACAACAAACTTGGTTTACAGAATGCCTGAACTCAAAAAGCGTGATTGGTATTGCGAAGTTGAACTTTCAAAATATCTTTCATATATCATTGACACACTCAATCATGACAAATCAGTTAGCAAGCTTCTTGACCCAGCTGATAAGATTGAAGTTCTTCTTAAAAAAGCAGGAATTAAATAAGATAAAAACTAAAGCACCCTACGGGGTGCTTTTTTAGTGAATAGTTAAGAGTCTGCGACGCGAATTATAGATACAACCAACATGGTCGGTTGTAGGGGCGAGTAATTCTCACCTGTCGGTTCGGTCGGTGCTTCTACTTCGCAGAGGTGTCCACCGGACACCCGCACCTGTGCTCGCCCGCAATTGTGTGATAAAAATACGGGAGGGCACGGAGACCCTCCCCTACATTATTTGATGGTCGAATTTAATAACATATAAAGTATAAAATGAGTTCGACAAATTCAAATTTGCAAAAATGGCGGGAGCTTGCTCCCGCCATTTTTTATTTAATGATTTTAATTGTATTGATTTCAAATGGTTTGAAGTCAACTGCAATTGTGTTATCGTTAATTTCGAGTTCTTTAATATTATTTTCAAGCATATCGCAAAGGTATGCTTTTTTTACATTAAAGCCGAATTTAACATTTGCAGTTGTACGCTTATTGTAATATTCACAACCACGAAGAACGATTGTTTCTTCTGTTTCTGCTTTCTTTGCAGTTTCAAAGATAACATTATCACAGTCAACTGTAAAGAATGAGAATTCGTTTGAAAGTGTGCCCTTATTCTCCCCTACTTTCTTGCAAAGCATTGGAATGTTAAGGTCATAAGCTTTCTTTATTGTACCTGCCTCTCTGTAATCCCCTGCGTGTGGGAACAATGAATATGTAAATCTGTGTTCACACTTATCAGCATCAGGGTCAGGGAATGTGCCACATTTAAGAAGTGTAAGGCTCATTACACCGTCGTGGATAGCGTGACCATATTTACAATCATTCATAAGGCTGACACCATAGCCATATTCTGACAAATCACAGTATTTATGAGCACAAACTTCAAAACGAGCTGCGTCCCAACTTGTATTCTTGTGAGTTGGTCTTTCAACTGAACCGAACTGAATGTCATAAGTTGCTTTGTTGGTATTCACATCAACAGGGAATGCTGTTTTGAGAATGAGATGTGACTCTTTCCAGTCAATATAGTTATCAAAATCAATCTTATCAATGTTGTTATAAAGATAGATGCTTTGAACGATTGTACTGTTCTTAAATTTCTTTGTGATTTTAAGACCTGCGCGTTCACCCTCGTTGAGAAATTCAACTTTTTCAACTTGGTCTGCTTCCCAATGCTTTTCTGTATAATAACTGCTCATTTCCCAGTTATCATATTCTCTTGGGTAGTCTTCATAAGCTGTAATCACATTACCACGTTGACCGTTTTTAAGGACTTCGCGGTTATTTCTCTTATCAAAAATACTTGTAAATGTGCCTTTTTCGTCAAGAGTTAAACGGAAGAAATCATTCTCGATTGAGTTTTCAGTAACTGTGATTTTGCTTTCAGCAACTATTGGATTAATTACCTTATAACCCTTTGCAGGTATATTTTCAGCATAAACCCATTTGCCATCAATTTCAACTGCACCACTATTCACAAATGAATGTGGATTGAACACAACATATCCGTCAACTGCTTCTACATTATTTGCAATATCAGTTGTTGTGTCGTTGATGATTTCATTACCAACTGCGCCGATTTCTTCATATTGCTTATGTGAAACTTCATAAACCTCTTTAATTGATGAGCCCGGAATAATATCATGGAACTGGTTGAGAAGAATTGTTTCCCAAGCGTTCATCATATCTTCTTTGCGATATTTGTAGCCATTGAGATGCTCATCAATAAGTGACAATGTTTCTGCTCTTTGGAACATAAATTCACTCTTACGATTATATCTCTTATTCTTTGCCTGTGAAGTATATGTACCACGGTGGAATTCAAGATAGAGTTCACCATTCCAATGTGGAATTTTAGGATTATTCTCTGTCTTTGACTTGATGTCATCAAAGAATTCACCTGAATAAGCCATAATTGGTGTGGAAGTACCGGGGATACCATACTTTAATCTGTCGAAATATTCTAAATCCTTCGCATAAGGTCCGCCGCCACCGTCACCGAAACCGAATGTAATAAGCACATTGTCATACAAATCTTTCTGCTGATAACGGTCATAAGCACCGCGAAGCTGATTTGCATTGAGTTTTGCGTTATATGTAACATTTGTTGCAGGTTCTTGACCACGAACTTTATCCTGTGCTGTCATAAAGTGAGTGAATACAGGTGTGTTGTCAATACCGTGCCAAATAAATGTATCATAAGGCATTTTGTTCATTTCGTTCCAACCGATTTTTGATGTTACGAATTTATCAACACCACTCTTCTGCAAAATCTGTGGAAGTGCCGCTGAATAACCAAAAACGTCAGGTAACCAAAGGATTTTACTGTCAACGCCGAATTCGTCTTTCATAAAGCGTTTGCCATAAATAAACTGACGGACTAAGCTTTCACCAGAGCAAAGGTTACAGTCTGCTTCAACCCACATACCGCCTTCAACTTCCCAACGTCCAAGGCGTACCATCTCTTTAACTTCTTCATAAAGTTCAGGCGCATCCATTTTGAGATATTTATAGAGCTGTGGTTGGCTTGACATAAACTTATATTCAGGATATTTCTTCATGAGTGCAAGTACTGTGGAGAAAGAACGAAGAATCTTTTCGCGAGTTTGTGCAAGTGTCCATTCCCAAGCAACGTCAATATGAGTATGACCAATACAGAATGCGAAAACATCACCTTTGTGACAGTATTTACCATAAAATTCTGTTTTAAGATAGTCGATTGCCTTATCGAGAGATGCGTAATATTCTTCTGAATATGGTGAACGCATATCAATGAAATTAAGAGCATTATTAAGATGCTTTTTGATTTCAAAATAGTTTCTTGAATTCTCATCTTCAAATGCGAGAATTTCAAAAGGAACTTTTATATCATAATAAAGCTGTTTTGTTTTAGCATCTATAAGTTGAAGATTTGTTACAAAATCAACATATTCGTCGTGAATACTACCTGAATAAGCATAGAGATAAACCTTATGATTACCCTTTGTTAAAAATACTTCGCGGTGGTTTTTATCAATACCCTGCTGAAGTTTGCCATCAACATATGCGATAAACTGTGGGTTAATATCACACCAACCAAGACGAGCATCACTAGCTACTGCAAGTTGAATTTCTCCGTCCCAATTTTCAGGCACTTCGATTTCATTATAAAACCAAGCGTGTTTATCTTTTTTGCCACCCCAACGGTTGATATAAGGTGTGAAAAGAGTAAAACTATCGTCAATTTCAGGAAGAGTGTTATCAAGTTTATAGTCACACTCTTTATAGAGAAAATCTGTTATTGGAATATTTTCTCTAATTACAAGTTTCTCAAATTCTTCAAGAAACACATTAATTCTGTCTTCAATAAAATCTTTGTACATAAGTTTCCCCTATTCCCCAAATATGTCACTCATTAAATAAAATGAGCCACAGACGAGTATTGTTTCGTCTTTTTTGGTGTTTGAAAGAATATATTTGTAACCCTCTTTGGGATTATCTATAAATTTTGTGTTTTCACAATATTTTTCTACAATAACTTTCAGGTCTGCACCGTTTAATGCTCTTGGGTTAGATGGTGGCACAGTTATAACAGACTTGCAAAGTGGTGCGAGTTTTTGCACATAGCCTTCAACATCCTTATCAGCCATAAGACCTATTAGCATATTGATGTTTTTCACATTATATTTTGTAAGGAAATTGTAAAGTGCTTCGGCACAACCCTCATTATGCCCACCATCACGAATTATTAGTGGATTTTCGCCGATAATTTCCATTCTTGCAATCATTCTTGTGTTTTCAACACCTTGGGCAATTGCAATATCATTTATTCCAAGCACCTTTGCACACTCAATTGCGTTTACTGTGTTTTCAATTTGGTGATTACCAGTAAGTTTTGTCTTGTAAACATTTTCGTCATAAGAAAAAACTGTACCGAAAATTGAATCATCAAGAATTTCGGTTTTGTGTAGATTTGTGATAATCAGATTAGAGTTTTTATTTTTGCAAGTTTCTGTGATTACTTTTAAAGCGTCTTTATGCTGATTTGAAGATGTTATTACACAGCAATTTTCTTTGATAATTCCACATTTTTCAAAGGCGATTTTCTCGATTGTATCGCCTAAAATTGCAATATGGTCAAGGGAAATTGAAGTTATTACAACAGCTTTTGGATTTTTTATCACATTGGTTGCATCAAATCGACCACCAAGACCAACTTCCAACACTACATATTCACATTCTGCTTTTAAAAAACAAAGAAATGCCGAAACTGTGATTGCTTCAAATTCGGTAATGATAATATCTTTTTTATTGAGTTCTTCGATTTTTTCACGGACTTCTGTCACACATTCTGCAAAAATATCTTTATCTATATTTTTGCCGTCAATCTGAATTCTTTCGCAGAAATCAATAACATAGGGTGATGTGAAAAGTCCTGTTTTTTTGCCACTTGCTATGAGCATATTAGAAATCATTGTGGATGTTGAGCCTTTGCCATTTGTGCCTGCGATATGCACAAATTGTAATTTGTCCTGTGGGTTATCGAGCAAGTCCAAAAGCATCCCAATTCGCTCTAATCCCGGTTTTATTCCAAATGCTAGAAGTGAATGGATGTATTCTACTGATTCGTTAAAATTCATATTTATCTCATTTTCATTGAAATATCAAATGCTTTTACTGAGTGTGTGAGAGCACCAAGAGAGATAATGTCAACACCTGTTTTTGCAACTTCTGCAATATTATCGAGAGTGATATTACCTGATGCTTCTGTTTTTGCACGACCGTCAATATATTCTACGCATTCTTTCATTTGTGCATTTGTCATATTGTCAAGCATAATGATGTCAGCACCAGCTTCAACTGCTTCCTTAACTTCGTCAAAATTACGAGTTTCAACTTCGATTTTAACCATGTGACCAAGTTTAGAGCGAAGAATTGCAACTGCGTTTGTAATTCCACCACCTGCGTCAATGTGGTTATCTTTAAGCATTGCGCCATCAGAAAGGTTATATCTATGGTTTTTACCGCCACCACAAACTACTGCATATTTCTGCAATGCACGAAGTCCCGGAAGTGTTTTTCTTGTATCAGTCACAGATGCATTTGTGCCTTCGCAGAGTTTTAGTGCTTTATTTGTTGCAGTTGCAATACCTGACATGTGTTGAATGATGTTAAGTGCTGTTCTTTCACCTTTCAAAAGACAAGCAGTTTTACCATTAAATTCAACGATTAAATCCCCTGCTTTAACTTCGTCACCGTCGTTTTTATGAACTGTGTATGTGAAAGTGTCGTCAAGGAGTGTAAAAACTCGCATTGCGATATCAAGTCCACAGAGCACGCCGTCTGCTTTTGCTACGAAATATGAGTCATTTCTTTGATTTTCAGGTATTAAGTAATCCGCTGAAACATCAATATAGTTAATATCTTCGCTGATTGCTTCTTTGATAAGATTATCTACATAAAACTGATTTAATTTCATTGGTCATTGACCTCCTTGAGAATTATATAAGCTATTGTTGCAAGGCTTAATGCTTCGCAATATTCAGGGGTAATTTTAAATTTACCATTTTTAAGTCTTGTGAGAATTTCGCGAACCCTCTTATATCCGTTTCTTACTGCATCTTCATTAGCAGGCATTACAAAATACGAGCGTTGCATAATGCTTCGTATTTCAGTACGTACACCTTTTAAAAGTGGTGCGCCGTCAAGGTCTTGTTTCTCAACTTCTGTAATCTGCACTTCAGGATATTTCATATCAATGCAACGAACGATATCGTCTGCACAGCGCTTACCGAATACAAGTGCTTCTAAAAGAGAGTTACTTGCAAGTCGGTTTCTACCATGTACACCTGTGTTTGAGCATTCACCAACTGCATAGAGACGAGACACTGTTGTACGAGAATTCAAGTCAACCTCAATGCCACCCATCAAATAATGCTGACAAGGGAATATGGGAATCAAATCTTTTGTAATATCAACATTATATCTTAGACAACCCTTGTGAATGCCTGGAAAACGATTCAAAAGATACTCTTTATCGCGATGAGTAATATCAAGATAGAAGTTATTGCTACCTGTTTTTCTTGATTCAATAATAATTGACTTTGAAACAACATCACGAGGTGCGAGTTCAAGTCTTTCATCATAACGATGCATAAATCTTTCTTTGTTGCAATTAAGAAGATATGCGCCCTCGCCACGAACAGCTTCACTGATAAGGAATTGTTCATTATCATCAGAGTTAAATGCTGTTGGATGGAATTGCACAAAGCTTAAATCCTTTATTCGTGCACCAAGTTCAAAAGCAAGACGGATTCCGTCACCTGTTGCAACCTTTGGGTTAGTTGTATATTTATAAACTCGGCCAATGCCACCAGTTGCAAGCACACAATA
>JAZQWV010000014.1:0-6016 GCA_045632525.1 Candidatus Fimenecus sp. | reverse complement strand
CCAAGCATTGATGCGAACAAAAAAACATGCTAAAGTGAACTGAGCGATCAATAAAAATTTGTAGGTGAACAGATGACGAAGCATATTGCAAATACACTCACGGGTTGTCGTATTTTCGGCAGTATTTTGTTGCTGTTTTTTCCTGCATTTTCTTCGGGATTTTATATCACATATCTTCTATGCGGTTTTAGTGATATTGCAGATGGACCAATCGCCAGAAAAACAAACAGTACCAGCAAATTCGGAAGCCAACTGGACACGATTGCCGACCTCATTTTTGTAGTGGTATCTTTGTTTAAGTTGTTGCCTGCAATCCATATTCCACAATGGTTATGGATATGGGGTGGTGTGATTGCGGTTATCAAAATCAGCAATATCATATGGGGATATGTTTCTAAAAAACAGTTTATATCCATGCATACGATTATGAACAAAGTAACCGGACTCCTTCTGTTCTTATTACCTTTGACAATATCCTTCGTGGAATTGAAATACACTGCCATAGTTGTATGTTCTGTCGCAACCTTTTCTGCAATTCAAGAAGGGTTTTATATTATTACAGATAGTGGACCCAAGTAAGCCAATTCCATTTTTTTGAACTGAAACTTTAGAAGCAACAGCGTCAAAAACTGTTGCTTTTATTTTTATAGATACTGTGATATAATGAGTCCAACAAATATGCTTTGTGCAGGTGGAATTTATGAACGTTAAGGAATATATCGAAGCCAACTGGGACAATACCACTCGCTTTTTTACAGACGATAATGACACCCTGATTGGTTTGCCAAAGCCATACACTGTGCCTTGCTGTGAAGGTGCTTTTCAGGAAATGTATTATTGGGATGTTTATTTTACAAATGTTGGTCTGATTAAATCAGGACGCTTGGCACAGGCAAAAAATAATGTGGATAATATGTGCTATCTCATAAACAAATTCGGGTTTATGCCTAACGGTAACCGTACATATTATCTTTCTCGTTCACAACCACCTTTTCTTTCACAAATGGTTCGTTGCATTTATGAGCAGACGAAAGACACCGAGTGGCTTGATGAATGCTACAAGGCTCTTGAAAAAGAGTATAATTTCTGGGAAAGTGAAAGACAGACTCCCTGTGGTCTTAACCGATATTACGGTAAGTTTTCCCACGATGAACTGATGGATTTTTGCAACGTTTTATGTAAGCGATTCAATATGGAAAAGCCTGATGATAAGTGTGTTGCAGAAAAATACGGTCAGGCTATGTATTCCTTTGCCGAAAGTGGTTGGGACTGCAACAGCCGTATGGGTCTTGATTGTTATAACTATGCTTGGGTGGACTTGAATTCATTACTTTTTGGTATAGAAACGGATATGGCGTTCTTTTCTGCTGAACTGAAAAACGGATGCGAGAATACTTGGTCTGAAAAATCAGAACAACGACGCAACCGAATGACACAGCTTATGTGGAACGATGCCACAGGTGCTTTTTGTGACTATAATTTTACAGAATGCAAACAAACTGACCTTATTTCACTGGCACAGTTTTATCCGTTGTTTTCAGGTGCCTGCACACGTGAGCAGGCTGAACGCACGGTTGAATTGTTACCGAAAATAGAATTTGAATTTGGTGTGGCTTGTTGCGAAAAAAGAGATGATTTATACAATTTGCAATGGGACTATCCAAATGGATGGGCATGTTTACAATATATTGTTGTGCACGGACTTTTGCGATACGGATACCGTGAAGTTGCTCTTCGTATCGCAAAAAAATATAAGTGTTTAGTTGAAAAAGTCTTTGAAGCAACCGAAAATCTGTGGGAAAAATATAACGTTACAACCGGCGAAGTTTCTAACAATAAAGAATACAAAACCCCTGCTATGATGGGTTGGACAGCCGGTGTTTATGTGGACTTCTGCTCCTTGCTTGAAAATGAATAAAACACTATGAGCAACAGTATTTTCTGTTGCTTTTTGTTTTATGAGTGGTATAATTTATTTATACTCAAGCATTATGAAAGAAGTGGTAATATGGTAAAAAACTATGATGCAGTTGTTATCGGTGCAGGTAACGGCGGACTTGTGGCATCAGCTCGTCTTGCCAAAGAGGGGAAAAAGACATTACTTATTGAACGTCACAATTTACCCGGTGGATTTGCTACAAGCTTTGTAAGAGGTAGATTCGAATTTGAAGCATCTCTTCACGAGCTTTGTGGCATCGGCTCTATTACTGGGAAATCACCATTATTAAAGATTTTTCAAGAGGTCGGAGCAGCAGATAAAATTGAATGGGTTGCACTTGATGAAGCATACAGATTGCTCACATTGGACGAAAACGAAAAGTGCGACTATTTAATGCCTTTGGGTAAAGAGGCATTTATAAATAAGCTTGAGGAATATGACCCAGGCTCTTCAGTTGTAGTTACAAAGATTTTTGAGCTTATTGAGAGCATTGAAAAAACTCTGGATTTCGTAAGCAACATTGAAGATTTCAAGCCATCAATGATTAAGGAAATTTTTTCAGAGCATACAGATTTCCTTAAGGTTGCAAACTATTCTGTTGACGAAGTGTTGAAATCATTCGGAGCAAGTCAGAAAACAAGGGATATACTTAACGGATATTGGTGTTATCTTGGTCAGCCTACTGACGAGCTTAATGTTATTCACTATTTCACAATGCTTCACTCATATATTATTGATGGTGCTGTTATTCCAAGAGGCAGAAGCCATCAGATAAGCACTGCTTTGCTTGAGGCATTTACCGAAAATGGTGGTGAGGCATGGTTTAACACAAGCGTTAAGAAGATAAATGTTGAAAACGGTGTTGCAACAGGTGTTGTACTTGATGATGGTACTCAGATAAATGCCAAAGTGGTTATTTGCAACGCTTCACCATATAATGCCTATACAAAGCTTATAGATGAAAGTGCTATTCCTGAGAAACTTAAAAAGGAAGTAAATGCTAAGACTTTGAGTGCAAAAGGCTTTGCAGTATTCTTAGGACTCAACCGTTCTGCAGATGAGTTAGGACTTAATAACCATACTTATTTCATTTATCCGACTAACGATAACAGAAAGTGCTATGAATTAAGCAAACGCATTGAAACAAATGATGTTCAGGCAACAGTTTGTCTTAACAAGGCATTCGACGACTGCTCACCTGAAGGCACAAGCATTCTTTATATGACTTCTATTTTTGCAGGTGACGAATGGAGCAAGGTTTCTGTTAAGGATTACTATAAAACAAAGCATGCCTTTGCAGAAAAAATGATAGATAATTTCGAAAAAGCAACAGGTGTTAAAATTAAGGATTATATAGAAGAAATTGAAATTGCAACACCAATGACCTATGCTCGTTATACAGATGCTCCTGCAGGAACTATTTACGGTTATGAAGCAACCAAGGAAGACGGTATCGTTAAAAGAATTGTTTTTGATTTGATAGATAAAGGTATACCGGGGCTTTATTTCGCAGGTGGCTATACTACAAGACATATGGGTTATTCTCCAAGCTATACAACCGGTGATATGGCAGCAAAGGCAGCTATACTCGCTATGGAAAAGGAGGCAAAGTAAATGAGCAAGAAAAAATTTTCTGTAAACGGCACTTTCAAGGATAGTGTTAATACTATAAAGTTTTTAACAGAGAGAAAACAGTTTATTGATAGTGCCCCGGCAGTTTTACCAACTCGTACCGATGATTTTGGTGTAAATAAGGTTGCAAAAAGCCTTCATCCTAAAGAGCAAAAGCTTGTAATCAGCAGAATTGAAGAGCATGCAGATATTGCAAAAAGCTATTATTTTAAGAGTGAAACAGAGCTTGCATATTTCAAAGCAGGTCAATACCTTACCTTTAAGCTCGAAATAGGCAATTCAGTTGTTACTCGTTCATATTCAATTGCCTCCTCCCCTGCCAGCGCATTAAACGGTGAATATCAGATTACCGTTAAGCGTATTGCTGACGGCTTCGTTTCTGATTATATTCTCGATAACTGGAGCGTGGGTGACGAAGTTATCGCTTATGCACCAGAGGGCAATATGACATATTGTCCTTTAAGAGATGCCGAAAATATCGTTGCTATTGCAGGTGGCAGCGGTATTACACCTTTCCTTTCACTTGCTAGAGCAATAGATCAAGGTGATGAGGATTGCACACTTACTCTGCTTTACGGTTGCAGAACATCTGACGAAATCCTTTTCAAAGCAGAACTTGACTCACTTTCTGAGAAAAACGAAAAAATTAATGTGGTTTATGTGTTAAGCCATAATGATGAAGAAGGATATGAAAAAGGCTTTGTAGGTGCAAATATTATAAAGAAATATGCTCCAGAAGGACTTTACAGCATTTTCGTTTGCGGACCCGGTGGTATGTATAAATTCCTTGAAACAGAGCTTCCAAAACTCCAGATAGAAAGAAAATATATTCGATTTGAAGTTTTTTCTTCCGGTAAAAATACAGAAGAACCACGAGAATTCAGTATCACAGTTATTAACCGTGGAAACGAATCGGTTATTAAAGCAAGTAGTAATGAAACTGTGCTTTGCGCATTTGAGAGAGCAGGCATAGAAGTACCTGCAAGATGCCACACAGGCGAATGTGGTTTTTGCAGAAGCAAGCTTGTGAGTGGCAAGATTTATATTCCTGAGGGTGAGGATAAACGTCGTATAGCAGATATGCAGTTTAATTTCATACATCCTTGCTGCTGCTACCCAGAAAGTGACCTTATTATAAGAATCAATTAGTGAACTGAGTCTATATTTCGACCCTGTCACGACCACCTAAGTACAACTTATGTAATACAGCCGAAACCCCTTGAAATATAGGGGTTTCTTCATTTTCCAAGCAGAATTAGCACTCTTTTTAGGGTGCTTTTTTTGTTTTCAAAAACTCTCAAAAAATCAAATCGTAAACGGAGTATAAATTTTCGTGTAATCGTAAACGGTGTACACAAAAACGGACATCCGACTACTTACAACACTTCTAAAAACTGTTGCTTTTTGTTTTGTGGGTGGTATAATTATCTTGTAAAGGAGATTTTACCATGAAAAAATTACTGTTATTAATTATTCCTGCTGTTTTAATAGTGGCAAGTCTTGTTTTTTCATATTATTCACCACTTTTATTTTGGGGGAATATGACGAACACACCTTATACAAATGATTACCAGATTCCCGAAAGTATTCCTGAATACCAAGTGATTTCTACGGGCGAAAAAACTGATTGGAAGGCTCATTGGATTTGGGACAAAGAAAATCTTACAGAAGAAAATACATGGATGTGCTTTAATAAAAAGGTAAGTCTTGAAAATATTCCTCAAGAACTTATCGCTCACATCTCTGCCGACTCAAAATATTGGCTTTACATAAACGGAGAAACCGTTGTTTTTGAGGGCAGTGTGAAACGTGGTCCCTCTGAAAACAGTTGTTATTATGACAGTGTAGATATTGCTCCTTTCCTCAAAGAGGGTGAAAACTCAATTTGTGCTTTAGTGTGGTATTGGGATGATGAAACAAGCTATTCATATAACAGCAGTGGTCAAGGTGGATTTCTTTTTGAAGCTAAAAATGAGGACATCACCATAATTTCCGACAACAGTTGGAAGGTGAAAAAGAATGATGCTTATGGTGACAGCATTCTTTATAAGCCAAATTATAGACTCCCTGAACACAGCATTTATTATGATGCAACAAAAGAATTGGGTGACTGGACAAAGTTAGACTATGATGCATCTTCTTGGGAGAATGCAACTGAATATGCTAACGGCGGTGAAGGTGCTTATGGCAAGCTTCACCCCAGAGGAATACCATTTTTAAAGGATTACGGTCTTAAGGATTATGAGAATTCAAAGACTTATGAAAATTATACCGTAAAAAAGCCCTTGGGTGAAAAAATCACCGTAGACCTGCCTTATAATGCACAGCTTACTCCTTATTTTAAAATCATAGCACCTGCAGGAAAAAAGATTCGTATAACAACGGAAAACACTTTAATAGGTGCAGTTTCAACTACCTATATAACCAAAGAGGGCGAGCAGGAAT
>JAZQWV010000013.1:0-12351 GCA_045632525.1 Candidatus Fimenecus sp. | reverse complement strand
ACGACATGGCTACGATCCGACTTGTGCGGCAGACCTCTTTGCTGTTCAAGCTTCCTTGGAGATTTCCAGCCTGTTTCAATCAAAATGGCAAAAGAGCAGGGCTTGTCACTTAATCCTACAAAAATCAGCGGTACTTGTGGCAGACTTATGTGTTGCCTTAAATATGAGCAGGATACTTATGAGCATCTTCTCCGAGTAACACCAAAGGTAGGTGCTATCGTTGATACACCTGACGGAAAGGGTAGAGTAATTGAAGTAAACCTTATTACAGGTATGTTAAAGGTTAGCCTTGACCGTCGTCCTGATGCTGCACCGGTGATTGTAAACCGTCATCATGTCAAGCTTCTTAAGGATGCTCATATCCGTGTGGAAAAAGAGGAATTAGAGGCATTAAAAGGAATTGAGTAAAAAACACTTGATTTTTCATTTTATTGTGCTACAATGATAATATACCATGTAAAGGGAGGGTACATAACTATGGCATACAAAATTACTGAAGACTGCATTTCATGTGGCGCTTGCGCAGCTGATTGTCCAGTTGAAGCTATTTCTGAAGGCGACGGCATCTATGTAATCGACGCTGATACATGCATCGATTGTGGTGCTTGTGCAGATAGCTGCCCAGTTTCAGCTCCAATTGCTGACTAATTTTAAAAGTTATAAAAAATGAACCATCGATTTTTCGATGGTTCTTTTTTGTTTTTATCCGAACGGTGTTCGGATTTCATCGTAGAACGATTTCATCACGAAGTGATTTCATCCGTCACAGACGGATTTCATTTTTTATTAGTTATTTTTTGCAGTATTGATTGATGAAATTAATACTCGACGGATTGAGCCGCAGTCGTGTAACAAATGATTTGCTATTTCTGTATCGATTATTTTTGTTCGTTTAAACAACTCAACCCAATATTCAGTTTCATAACACTCTTTTAATGAAATCTGAAGTTTATATACAAAGTCTGTTTTGCTTTGTGCATAATTTGCTTCACGAATGTTAGCTCCTATACTTGAAGAAGAACGCATTAATTGGTCTTTGAGAGAATAATGACCTTTGATAGTATCGCAAAGAGTTATAACTTCAACAGCAAAATCCATTGACATATCAATTAATTTGTTTTCAGCCATTTTTGACCAACCTTTCACTTATTAATGAAATCATCCTTACGGATGATGAAATCGAATAAATTCGATGAAATCTTTTTTAAATAAAAAGATGAAATCTAAGTCGTCGTAAAAGACGACTTAGATGCTTATTTTTTAGACTCATTTAATAAATTTAGTATTTCTTCTCTTGAAAAATTATATTTTGTATTACAGAAATGGCAAACAACTTCTGTGTTTTCGTCTTCTGCCATTTCTCGAAGTCCATCTTCGCCTGCACCGATAAGAGCCTTTGTGACTCTTTCTACACTGCAATCACATTTATAAGAAATCTCTTGTCTGTCAAGGAATTGCATATTGAATTCAGGCAAAACCTTTTCACAAATCTGTTCAGGTGTAAGTCCTTCTGCGAGCATTGTTGTAACAGGCTTAATGCCTTCTAATCCCTTTTCAACAAGTGAAATTGTGTTTTCGTCCGCTGTTGGAAGAAGCTGAATTAAAAATC
Source organism: Candidatus Fimenecus sp. (assembly GCA_045632525.1). Lineage (GTDB taxonomy): Bacteria > Bacillota > Clostridia > Oscillospirales > Acutalibacteraceae > Fimenecus. The sequence continues at coordinate 10,742 of JAZQWV010000013.1, read as the reverse complement.
CACCCGCTAAAAGCACATTTTCAGTTTCAGGGTCAACAAGCACACCGAGAGCACAAACTGTTGGTGTCTGTTCGCTTGTGAAATAATAAGCGGTAATATCTTCTGCAACTTCGCCAGAAACAACTGGAATTTGTGCACAATATGGCTCTTTGAGTCCCAAATCTTTGATGACAGTCAAGAAACCATCTTTACCGATAGCGCCCGAAACATCAAGTTTGCCCTTTGAGTTCAATGGCAACTGAACATTTCTGTCACCAATATAACCCTTTACCTGACCTTTTGAGTTTGCAACTGCAACAACAGGGGAAGCAGGTCCACTACCGTTCATCTTAATGGTAAGAGTGTCTTTGTCACCTTTGAGAAGTACACCCATCATACCAGCGGCTGTTATAAGTCTGCCAAGGGCTGCAGAACACACTTTTGAAGTGTTGTGAATATTCTGCATCTCCTGAACCATTTCAGTTGAATTAACGGCTAATACATAGAGTGTACCGTCTTCTGAAATCATTCTAACAAGTTCGTTCATTTTAATTCATCCTTAAAAATAGTCTTTATTTTTTTAGCAACAAAAGTAATTCTCTGTGTCTCATCAGTTACCTTGTTGTCACTATAATCATCATAGCAAGCTATAAGCTCGAATCCACATTCATCAAGCATTTCAGTTATTGCAGAGACGTCATAAGAATATTCTGAAAAGCTTTCGTAATATCTCTGATAATCATCATTATCTTCATTTTTAATAAAGAAATCAAGCTCAATATCTGTTTTAAAGTTTTTGTCATCATAGCTGTTGTGCCAAATGCAATAAACCTCATCCATATCATAGAAGAAAACATTGTTGCCAAGAATTTGTTTATGCTTATATGGTGTATTCATATCAAAAACAAAAATACCACCCATATTCATAAAAAGAGAAACACGAGAAAATGTCTCTTTAACTTTTTCTAAGCTGTCAATGTGGTTGATAGTATCAAGACAAGAAACAGCACAGTCAATTGTGCCGAACAAGTCAAGGTCTTCACCACTCTGACAAAGAAAAATAGCAGAAGAGTCACATTCATATTTCTTTTCGTTAGCAACACTTAACATATCTTCACTTGGGTCAACACCGATAATCTCAAAGCCCTTTTCTTCAAGAAGAAACGAGAGTGTACCAGTGCCACAGCCAAGGTCAAGCAAAAGCCCTCCATTTATCTCGTTCTGAGACAACAGAGAGCCGATTTTGTCTGCGATTTGTTGATAATTTACATTTTCAGTCAATATGTCATAGACTGAAGAGAAAATATCATAACTCATTTTTCAAGCCTCTCAAAAACGATATCATAGCCACCTTCACCATATTGAAGACTTCTGTTTACACGGCTGATTGTAGCAGTTGATGCACCTGTTTCTGCAACGATATCGTTATAAACTTTTTTCTCTGTGAGCATTTTTGCAACAACGCAACGCTGAGCCATTGAATGAAATTCAGGTAAGGTACAAAGGTCTTCGAAGAAGTTATAGCATTCTTCTTCAGTTTTAAGCTGCATAATGCATCGCACAAGAAAATCAGTATTACTATTTTTAAATGTCTTTTTCATAATGTATAAAACCTCCATGGATTTGTACATTAACATTTTAACACATTAAAACTCGAAAGTAAACCACTTTTTATAAAAATAAGTGTAAAATGATTCCGGGAATAACTGAACAGAGATAAAGAATACCTAAAATCTTAAGATTTTCTTTAATTTTTTTCTTGTTACGGAATAAAATAAGCAAACCTGCACCGGCATTTGTGCAAAGTCCCGCAATAAGTGAGCCGAAACTGAGAGTGCCACTAATATAAAGTTGTGTGAGCAAGATAGACGATGCACAGTTGGGGATAAACCCTATAATTGCTGCGAGAAATGGCTGAAAAATTGATTCTGAAAGCAAAAGGTGAGAGAATGTATCCGTACCTATAAAAGCCACAAAAAGGTCAATTATAACGGTAAATAAAAGCAAGAATCCAAATACTTTAACTGTGTGTATTAAAGCAGGGCGCAACACTCCACTTTCTTCATCACAACCACAATGGTCTTGCTCACAAAGGTCGTGAGAATGGTGATGATGTGAGTGGTGGTGCTTTTTCTCAATGAAATAAATGATGTAACCACAAATAAGAGCAATAATTATTTTTGTAATAAGCAGTTTGAAAATCTCAAATCCGCCATTATGAGCGGTAGCGAGAAGAATAATTGCTTCGTCAGATGTAGCAAGAAAAACTGCAATAAGAGTACCAAGAGTAATAATTCCACTTGAATAAAGATTTGCACTCATTACAGAAAATCCACATTGTGGCACACAACCTGAAACAGTACCAATGAGTGGTCCTGCAATACCTGCACGGGCGAAAATAGATTTAATTTTATCTTGCGCTCTGTGTTCAAGAAATTCGATGACTAAAAAAGCAATAAATAAAAAGGGTAGAGTCTTAAAAGTATCAAGAACGGCGTCAAGAAGAATATCAAAAATACCATTAAATGAAAAAACAGGTACTTCGATGTGTGCGTGTAAAAATGTTGTCATTATGTGTTCTCCTTCGAGATGGGGATAATAGATTTATTCAAAATCAATCATTCTTTCAATGGCATCTGCCATAACCTTGTGACCAAGATTTGTTGGGTGTATTCCGTCAATGGCAAGGTCTTTTGGTGCAATTGTCTTTTGTGCGTCATAAAAAACTTCTTGCATATTAAGTACCAATGCACCGTGCTCAAGTGCTATATTCTTAATTATATTACCATATTCATCAACTTTTTGATGGAATGGCAATTTGGCTTCAACAGCATCAATCATAAAAGGCATTATAGCAAGAATTTGTGTGTCAGGCAATTCCATTTTAAGTCTTCGATATATTTCACGGATATGTGGCTTAATAGGACGCACAAGTGGTGGATAATCTTCTGGTACATAGTTTTCCCAAGCGTCATTAATACCAATAAGCATAATAATAACATCGGGCTTTAAGTTTATGCAGTCTTTTGTAAGTCGGTCATAAACATGATATGTACGGTTGCTCGCAATACCTTTAATATCAACCTTTATATTTTTGCTATACTTTTTAAATCTCTTTTTGAGTTGTAAAGCATAAATGTTTCTTCCCTTAATGTCTTTCGTCATACGGAAATTGAATTTTGGGTCAGTTATACTGTCACCAATAAATAAAATTTTACTATCTTTTTTGATTTGAATTTTATCCATAATCTCACTTGCCTTTTTGATAATAACAAAAGTATATCACAATTTTAAGATAATCTCAATATTGAACACAAAAATCCCCACCGATTTCTCGATGGGGAAAGTATTGATAGTGGGTAATGCTACATTATTCTTTGCTCAACAATAAATCGATTGCATATTCAGCAAATTTTGAAAGAAATTGTCCTTGTCTTCGCACGATAGCTGGTTGACGAAGGTGTACATCATCATTCAAGTTAAGAATAGTAAGATTATTTCTGGCATGTGTACTGTTAATAAACTGAAGTGGCAACAATGCGGCAGCAATGCCAGAACATGAGATTTCCCAAGAAGTTGTTAGATTTACAACTTCAGTTACAATATTAGGATTGATTTTAGATAAACTGCATAGCTTATCAAAAAGCATGCGCATATCTTGGCCTGCACTAGCTACCACAAATGGAATATCGCCACAATCCTTAAAATTAATGTTGGTTTTATTTTTTAGAAAAGGATGTTTTTCAACTAATTCATTTGAAATAACAAGAGCTAGTTTATCTGGTTCTATTGGCTTGATTTCTAAAAGAGATTCATCTACAGGTAAGTTCACAATAGCAAAGTCAAATTTGCCGTCAACAACATCATTTCTTAAATCTTCGCTACCTTCTTCAACTAACTTAATGTGAACATTAGGAAATTTTTCTCGTATTTTTTTTATTATACCTGAAATTAGATACGCACTGCGAAAAGGTGTTATCCCAATAACTAGTTGACCTTTATCTCCAGATTTGAACTGCTCAATTGAATGTAATAATTGTTCTTCTTTATAGAGTAGTTCCTTTGCTTCACGCACAAAGAACTCGCCTGCACTTGTCAATTTAATTGGATTACTGTTACGTTCAAATAATTTAATGCCCAATTCTGTCTCAAGACTTAAAATTTGCTTGCTCAATGCGGGCTGAGTAATATTTAACTCTTTAGCCACATGAGAAAAGTTTCTTTTTTGAGATAGCAAAATAGCATATTGTAATTGTCGTGAATTCAAAAAAACACTTCCTTTATTTTTATTGACAAAGGAGTCAATAAAAGATATAATATTCCATATAAGATATGAATATTATAACCTTTTGGTTATAGACGTGTCAAGTGTTTATGCAAAGTAATTATAATATAAAGGGAAGTGAAGGATTTGCCAATATCACTTATATTTTTGGGCATAATGTTGGTTGTGATTCTTATTTGGTTTTTATTGTTTAAAAGACCTATTTATGAAGCCATTTTTATGAGTTTTCTTGTGTTGCTTACCGTTACAGATACTTGGGGCAATGTTTTAACTTATATTGATAATGCGATTTCAACATCATTGCTTTATTCGATGGTAGCTTTTGTAGCAATGTCAATTCTTTTAACAAAAACAAAGATTATTGACAGTTGTATAGCAATTATACTGTCATTGCTTGGCAGAGTTACAGGTGGTGCAGGTTATGCGGCTGTTATTGCAAGCAGCTTTATGGGTGCACTTTCAGGCTCTGGCCCTGGTAATGTTATGTCTACGGGTGCAATCACAATTCCAGCAATGAAAAAATCAGGGTTCCCTGCTGAACTTGCAGCAAACATTGAAAGTAATGCAAGTTACCTTGGAAATATGATTCCGCCATCATCAAACATTGTTGCGGCTATGGGTGCTTTTGCAGCACTTTATCCTAATTCAAACGTATCTACAGGTCAGTTCTGGCTGGTATTGTGGGGACTTTCACTTTGGTTTATTGTTCAAAGACTTATTACTGTATTTGCTTTTTGCAAGTATTATAAAGTAAAACCAATGTCAAAAGACGAGCTTCCTAACCTTAAAGAAACTTTAAAAACAGGTTGGCAGGGACTTATTCTCCCGGTAATTATTTTATTACCATTCATTCTTGATTTCTTATTTAAAGATAATTTCTTTACCGACCGACTTGGCGAAGACGGTGCAAGTTATCTGTCAAAATCAATACTCCTGTTTATTGGTGGCCTTTCAGCAATTTATGCGTGTGTTGTTGCAAAGGATAAGACTGTTGTAAAAATCAAATCAATTGCAAAAATGTTTTCTGATAGCATTAAAACCATTTCACCAGCAATTGCAGTTTGTGTATTTGGTTATATGATTGGTGAACTTTTTGGTGACCTTAATGTTGCAGAAGAACTTGGTGTGCTTATCGGCGGTTGGAATTTTGGTAAACTTGGCACTATTATTGCAATTTGTATTATAACATGCTTTATGGGTATGGTTATCCCAGGCTCATCATTGGTTGTTATTTTTGGACCTGTGTTCATTACAACTCTTGCAAATGTAGGCGTTGACCCACTTCTTGCTGCTGCGATGCTTCCTTGTATTTGTGGTGTTATGTGTGGTATTACTCCGCCATTGGCGCTTGGCCTTTATGCAGGTATGTCAATTGCAGAGTCTGACTTCTCAAAAACTGTTAAAAACGACCTTTGGTGGGTTGCATTTCAGTTTATATTAGAAGTTGTTGTACTTATGGGAATCTTGCCGATTATGGGATTATAAGGAGTTTAGTGCTATGAAAATAAAAGATATTGTTAAAAAAATTAGTAAAGTATTAAGCACAATCTTTGGCTATGGCATTATGCTTTCACTTTTTGTTGGTGGACTTACTTTCTTTGGCTATTTAATTGCACTTTTTATTGGCGGTGATATTGCTGCTGAAATTTGTACCTTTCTTTATAAAACTGTACTTCCTATAGTTATTAAAACTTCAACTATTATGGTCTTGCTTGGTGTTGTTGTTATGTATCTCAATGGAGAGGTTGCATTAACTTCTAATAAAAAGAAAGCGTCAAAACATAATTTTAAGATATAAATGTAATACCTGAACACAAAAATCCCCTTGGATTGCTCCAAGGGGACTGTTTATTTATTTGCTATTCCTTAATTCCGTTAAGAATTAGTCCTTGATAGCTGCCTGGGTTGCAACGAGGAAATGTAGGAATTAGAGTAAGTTAAATTCTTTCTGCAACCATCGTCTGTCAGTCTTAAAACGGCTCATTGGTTTCTTGTTTATAACAAAAATATCTTTTGGCTGTTCTTCTTCGGGAAGAGTGGTTTTGATGTATTCTTTCAACCTACAAATTACATCTGCCTCGTCTTGTGCTTCTTCCAAAACAACAAATAAATACAAAGCATCATATCCTTTATGTTCTCTATCTGCACCAGCAACGATAATTGCATCTTTTATTCCCTCAAATGCTAATATTTTATTTTCTACTCCAAGAGGGAAAATAGTTTTATCAGGATAAATATTCAATCCCGTTCTGCCAAGAACAAATAACAATCCTTCAGGAGTCATAAAACCTGTGTCACCTGTATGTAACCACAATTTTCCATCAGAATGAGTTTTGAGAACTTCATCAGTAAGTTTTTGGTCGGAATATCCAAGCATAATTCCTGCTCCGTTTTTACAAATCTCACCGACTTCATAATATTTCAACTCATTTGAGGTTTTAGGTTCAAAAATAGAAATAACTGTATCTATGTATGGCATACCTGCACTACCTGATAAAATCATCTCTTTGCCAAAAGCAACAGTAAAACCCGAACCACCCTCACTTTGACCGTAACCTGCACTAAGTTGACCTTTATAGTTATGTTTGTCCAAGAAATTTTGAACTTTTTCAATATATTTCTTTGAAAGAGGCTCTGCACCAAAACCAAACATTTTAAAATGGCTCATATCATAATCGTCAGGTATTCTGCTTGATTCAAGCAGTACATTAACAAACTGCGGAACAAGTGCCCAACCATTTGGTTTGTAGTGCATCATTTCAAGGTCAAGGTCTTCAATTTTACAATATGGATTCAATGCTAAAACTTTACCATCTGCAAGAGGATAACACATAGCTGCAACCACTACTGAAACAATAACTGGTGGGATAACTGTGTGCAACCACAATTCTCGTTCTCCTGAAAAACAAGGCATCATTGAAAGCTGACCAATCATACCCAATACAGATTCAGTTGAGTGTATTAACTCTTTGGGCTCACCCGTTGAACCACTAGTGAAAGCAGAAAACAATCGGATATTCTTTTCTTGATTTTCCTCAAAACATTCAACATCCTTGCTTTTTTCTAAAAACTCATTCCAAGAAATATTGATTGAATTGTTACTCGTAGCATTTTGATATTTTGATTTAATAACTTTAGCAATATTACTTCTTAACTCAATATCTTTATCATAAGAAAATAATGGATCTATTGTTATTATATTATTAATTTTAGTCTTTTTGTAAATTTCTTGAGCATCTAAAGGATTTATATAATCAGGAGCAATATACAAAGAAGCAGTTTCATCTTCATTTATTAATGCGATTATGCTATCAACATCTTCAATAATATTTTTAATACAACAGCCAATCTTTTCACAAGCAAATAACAACTCAATATATTCAGGAACACATTCAAGAGAAGCTACAATCGCATCACCTTTTTTTACGCCCATTGCAACCAAAGATTTTGCAACTTGATTTACTCTATTGAAAAATTCGCCAACCTTAATTTCTGTATCATAGTAATTGATAATTGTTTCGTCAGGGTTCTGCCAAACCATTTTAATTCTGTCTAAAATTCTATTAAATGTTGGTTTAGGTGAAAGTAATTCAGCTGGATAATATTTCAACCAAGGCTTGTCGATAGACGGATATCCCGTCAAAATCTTTTCTGTTGGCATAAATTTTCATCTCCTTTTATTCCATTACATAGGCATCACAAATTAATGTGTCTGCATAAGCCATATATGGATGATTTTTATTAACATTTATTATTTTAATTTTTAAATATTCAGTATTGCGTATATCTAAATTGACATCAATCGCTGTTGTTCTGTAAGTAATTAAATCTGATGTATACGACAAAACATCGTCTTTATATATTTCAATATATGCACCCGCACCACTATTAGTTGAGTAATCTGCTTGTGGAATAAAAGTACAATTAAAAGTAGAAAACTTTCTTTCTGTGTATAACTCTAACCTACCATTAGAACCTATTCCATTAGTAGCACTACTATATAAACAAATGACATTATTATACATTTTTCCTCTTGGGTCAAACTCTGTTTGAGAAATATTGTAATGTGTGCTTGCTTTTTTCATAATCAATGATTTGATTGGCACAGGTTGAGGTTCTTGTGGAATATACGGTTCCGTTTGGGTTGTTTGAGCTGCTGTCGTTATACTTTCTATTATCTGTTCCGTAGTTGCTACAATATTTGTAGTATTTTCTGTACTTGCGGTAATTTCCGTCATTGTGTTATCAAGATTTTCATTGGTGGTTAATGTGCTAGTATTTTCCACAATTAAATTACTTGTAATTAATTCATTGTCAATTCTATGATTATTTGACACATCTAAACTTTGACAAAAACTAATCAATAAACTCAAAAGAATAGTTGCAATAATTTCGCATATCGCTGCAATTAACCACGATTTTTTATCACTTTGCATGTACTTAAAAACATTAAATATAAGTATTGCCACTATAAGTAAAACGATATAAATAAAGTCCAAAATTCTCTCATCCTTTCAATCCCTTATTAAACAAAAATGCATTTTGCATAGTAGGTTTGATTTCTTTTAGATGCACAAAGGCATTTTCATATTTTGTTGTATTGGGGAATTGATAAATGCAAGATTTTTCGTAATCCCAATTTAGTGGTGGATAATCATATACGGCTTGAAACAATTTTTCTTGTTCTTTATGTATATCTAGTTCATTTCGTTTGCTTTTTTGTTCTGAAATAAAATCCCACCGCAAAGTCGCCATTATATTACGCAAATTTATAATTCCTTGTTGCTTTGTAAAATCTTCTGCAACAAACGGCTCACCAAAGCTAATTCTACAAAGCATTTTATCCTTATCATAGTCAATTGCCATTGGAATGATTTTTGCGTTTGCCATTTGTGCAACCTCTATAATTCCCCATCGCATTGGTAACATCAACAAATTATCTGTTAAATTCCACGTTGCTTCGGGAAACCACAAAACAGATTTGTTTTTCTTTAAATATTCAATTATCCTTTGTTTTGTTTTCAGTGTATCTGTTTTATCTTTTCTATCCACCCAAATTGCACCAGACAAAAAGAAAAAGATTTTATCCGCAAAAGCAAGATTTTGTTTCCCTATCAATGTATAACAATGTTTGTTAATTGCTCTCAATGCTATCGGTATATCTGGAAATGCTGAATGGTTACAAGCAAAAATGATAGGTTTATCATTAATCGATATATATTCATTTTGAATTTCGATTTTATACTTAACTTTTGTTTTGCTGAGCAATATAGATAACGGATATATTGCAGTCCTCAACCGCATTGCAAAATTACTATCAATAATTCTCTTTGCCACAAAAAATACCCCATAAAACAAAAAGTGCGCCCACCGAAGCAGACGCACAAAAAACGCAAACTCCGATAGTCGCCAAACTAATTCAATATAACAAGCATTACTTGCATTCACATTGATGGAATCTGCATTTTTATCAAATTCATAACGTAAATGCAAATAGTATGCACAGCAAAAGGAACACTATTCCTAAGAAATAATGCTTTTATCGTTATATTCAATTAGTTTGGCACTATTAAGTTTAGCATAAATTTTGTGATTATACAATATACAATTACAAAAATCCCCCTGGATTGCTCCAAGGGGACTGTTTTATTTATTGTTTATTCCGTAATGAATAAGAAGTTCTTATTTCATTTCAGCGATTGCTGCCTGAGCTGCTGCGAGACGAGCAATTGGAACACGGAATGGTGAGCAAGATACATAGTTGAGGCCAATCTTGTGGCAGAATTCAACTGAAACAGGGTCGCCGCCGTGTTCACCACAAATACCGTAGTGAAGTTCTTTGCTGCTTGCCTTACCCTTAGCAACTGCCATTTCCATAAGAGAGCCAACGCCTGTCTGGTCGAGCTTTGCGAAGGGATCGTTTTCGAAGATCTTTGTATCGTAGTAAGCGTTGAGGAACTTACCGGCGTCATCACGGCTGAAGCCGAATGTCATCTGGGTAAGGTCGTTTGTACCGAAGCAGAAGAAATCAGCTTCCTTAGCGATCTCATCAGCTGTGAGACAAGCTCTGGGGATTTCGATCATTGTACCAACTTCATACTTGAGGTCGATGCCTGCTGCTGCGATTTCAGCGTCAGCTGTTTCAACAACACCCTTCTTAACGAACTTAAGTTCCTTAACATCGCCAACAAGTGGAATCATGATTTCTGGAACGAGTGTCCATTCTGGGTGCTTCTTGCTAACGTTGATAGCAGCACGAATGATAGCTCTTGTTTGCATCTTAGCAATTTCTGGGTAAGTAACTGTTAGACGGCATCCACGGTGACCCATCATTGGGTTGAACTCGTGGAGAGATGCGATAAGAGCCTTGATGTCTGCAACAGACTTGCCCTGTGCATCTGCAAGAGCCTTGATGTCAGCCTCTTCTGTAGGAACGAACTCATGGAGAGGTGGATCAAGGAAACGGATTGTAACTGGG
>JAZQWV010000012.1:0-13045 GCA_045632525.1 Candidatus Fimenecus sp. | reverse complement strand
CTTTCCAAGCCCTGAAACGCCTTTTATGAGCAAAATACCGTCAATTTCAAAGGTATTTGTATAAGAATCAAAAACTACCTTGTCCCCATACTTTTTAGTGAGATTATTTATCTGTATTTTCAATGAAATAACCTCCCTTTGCCATAATCTTCTTAAAGCATAAATCAAGAATTGCAACAAGCAATTTTTCAAGTATAAGACTTAAAATGATAACAACAACTGTCCAAGCAAAAAGGTCAACAGTTTCAATATATACCTGTGAATTGCGAAGATTTATACCAATAGAATTTTGTGGTGTGCAAAGAACTTCTGCTGCAATTCCCGCTTTCCAACCAAGTCCTACTGCAGTTTTACAAGCCGATACAAAAGACGGTATGGCAGATGGCAAGAAAATGAGCTTTAGTTTCTTTACAAAACCAAAATTATATGCATTTGCCATTTCAATAAGACTTTTATCTGTATTTACAATTGAACTTGTGACATTAGCCCACACAACTGGCATAACCATGAGCATTGTGATGAAAATTGGAACACTAACCTTGTCTAGCCACACAAGTGCAAGAATAATAAACGATACAACGGGTGTTGTCTTTACCGCAGTTAAAAATGGTTTGAAAAGTGTGTTCAGTGTGCTTGAAAACGCAGTAACAATACCAAAAACACTACCGATTACAACACCAATAATATAACCTAACGAAATTCCCTTGAATGAGTTGAAAATCGTAAGCCAGAATTCACCACTTGGCAAAAATTCTAACAGTCTTTTCAAGACTCCCATCGGGGATGCAATCAAAACATCAAGACCGACAATGTTATATATAATGAGCCATAGCCCTAACCAGAAAACAATGGTCAGGGCTATTTTTATAAGTTTTTTAATTGTTACCTTTGCTTTATGCTCCAAAATAGAAGTCGTCATTTGGTAACTTTCCTCCAATAGATTTTGGGTTAGCATCAAAGAAAATCTGAAGATTTGCAAGCACCGATGCTTTCATATCTGCACCATCAATGTATGCGATATTGCAGTTTGGGATTGCTTTCTTTGCAACCGCAGCCTTTGGAATAATTCCATATTGCTCACAAAGTGCAGATGTTGCTTCAATATCGTTGTTTGCAGCATTTATTGATGCTTCATATTCTTTCAAGAACATTTTAACTGCTTCTGGATTTTGCTCTACAAAGTCCTTTTTAGCAATAACAACACCCTGAATAAGAGTTTTACCGCTGATTTTTTCAAATTCTGCTGTGAGATTGAGTGCAATTCTCAAATTCGCATTTTTTGTGAGTGCTGCAGTAACCTTTGGCTCAGGTAACATTGAAATTGTAGCTTTGCCTGATGCTGCAAGTGTTGCTAATTCGTCATGAGACGTAACATATTCAACTTCTACCTTGTCGGCAATGCCACTCTTTTCAAGAAGGTAGTTAAGAATATATTCAGGAGTTGAGCCCTGACCTGTTGCATAGAGTTTTTTGCCTGCAAGGTCAGAGAGTGAACTAATTGTGTTGCCGTTTTCAAGAATATAGAGCACACCCTTTGTGTTAACTGAAAGCACCTGAATGTTGCCTTCAAGTTTGTTATAAAGTGTAGCCGCAAGGTTGATAGGGCAAGCTGCAATATCATAAGAATTGTTAGTCATACCTGAAACAATTTCTGTTGGGTCACTAACAACTGAGAATGTGTAATTATTTTTTGCTGTTTTGTCGTCCTGACTCTTCATAAGGTTAACCATACCAATACCGGTAGGTCCTGCAAGACCTGCAACTTGCATACTAACACTCTGATAAGGTTCTTCTTTTTCTGTATTGCAAGCCGCAAAAGCAAACAAAATTGCAAATACAAGAAGTAGTGAAATCACTTTTTTCATTTTAATCATTTCCTTTTAAATATATTTTTTTACCGTCACGGCAGATTTTTCCTTGTTTTTCAAGAGTTTCAATAACTCTGTAAAGACTTGCACGGCTAATGTGCAAAACACGAGAGAGCTCTGTCATTGAAACGGATATTTCACATTTGCCATCAATATTATCACTATTCTTTTTAAGATAGAGCAATAATTTTTCTTCGGCAGAAGGTTTGGTGTACCCTTCAATTTTTGAGTTCAAAAAACCAATTCTTTCAGAAAGATAAGTAATATAGTTGAAAGATACTGAACTGTCATTTTGAATAAGAGTGTCGATGCCACTTTTTTCAATAATTACGACTTTTAAGGGGGTGAGTGCAGTAACTGTGTTTTCAAAATCATAATTTTGATTATATAAAAACGCCGCACCAAAAATCTCGCCATCCTTTAGGTGAGAAATAACGGTTTCACCCTTGCTCACTCTTGCTTCACCTTTGATGATAATACAAATAACAGGTGAATAAGTCTCTTTTGAAAAAACTATGTCATTTTTTGAATATGAAATAGCCTTACCATACTCTTTTAATACACTTATTAAAAGTTTTTTGTTAGCAGATTCAAAAATTTTTGCCTTTTTAAGATAATTTAAAGCACTGTCTAATGTTGATTTAGTCATTTTTAGCACCTTTTTGTCTTATATGATACAAATTTACAATATTATATTAACATATCGATGATTTACTGTCAATATTATGCAAAAAATTTTATGATGTCATTTCTACCAAAAAAATCTTGAAAAATAACACTTAAAACGGCACTTTGATTATTGCACAATTATATAACCGGTGCTAAAATATTAAACGTTTTAAATTGTATATTTAGAGGCGAAATTATGGAAACTTTACTTTGTTTGTCCATTGCACTTTTTGCAGGACTTATGTTGTCCCGTGTTGCAAAAATATTTAAACTTCCTGCTGTTACTGCATATCTTGTGGCAGGTATCCTTGTAGGACCGTATTTTCTTGGGTCATTTGGACTTGATGGTTTCGGATTTACAAGTATGGCAAATATTGATGCTTATGACATTATCCCTGATGTGGCACTTGGGTTTATTGCTTTTTCAATTGGTAATGAATTCAGACTATCACAACTTAAAAAAATTGGTAAACAAGCCACAGTAATTGGCATATTTCAGGCTTTAGCAACATGTGTTATTGTGGACATAGTGTTGGTTATAGTTCATTTGGTTGCACCTGATAAATTATCATTACCCGCAGCGATTACACTTGGTGCAGTTGCAACTGCTACAGCCCCTGCTGCAACACTTATGGTTGTAAAGCAGTATAAAGCAAAAGGTCCACTTACAAGCCTTCTTTTGCCAATCGTTGCACTTGATGATGCTGTTGGTCTTATTATATTTGCAGTTTCATTTGGTGTTGCAAAAGCACTCATAGTTGGTAGTGTTGATGTTGTTTCAATCATCATCGAACCACTTCTTGAAGTAGTTTTATCACTTATTCTCGGCGCAGTTATGGGCTATTTATTCACATTCTGCGAAAAGTTCTTCCACTCAAGGTCAAAACGACTTGCAATGTCAGTTACATTCGTATTTTTAACTGTGTCATTGTCAATGCTTAAATTTAATATCGGTGGAGTTCACATTTCATTCTCATCATTGTTGGCTTGTATGATGCTGGGCACAGTTTTTTGTAACATCTGTGATTTTTCAGAAGAACTTATGGACAGAGTTGACCGTTGGACAGCACCCCTGTTGATTTTGTTCTTTGTAATAAGCGGTGCTGAACTTGAACTTTCAATATTCAAGGATATAGGGATAGTTTGTATCGGTTTGATATATATTGTTGCTCGTTGCATTGGTAAATACTTTGGCGCATCAATCAGTGCAAAGGCAACAAAGTGTGATAAGAATATTGTTAAGTATTTAGGTATCACTCTTTTCCCACAAGCTGGTGTTGCACTGGGTATGGCAATCAAAGCAGAAGAGTTAGGACCAGAAGGACTCATCGTTGCAAATATCACTCTTTTTGCAGTTCTTATTTATGAACTTATCGGCCCATTTCTTACAAAGGTATCTTTGTTTAAAGCTGGTGAAATCAACCCAGAAGAAAAAGTCAGCGCAAGAGATACCAATAAGCCAAAAGATGTATAAATATAAAAAAATTAAGGATGATTTTGACACTCTGTTAAAATCATCCTTTTTATTTATTTTTATTGTAAATCTTCCTATATTATGGTAAACTTAAAATATCTATATAAGACGGAGGTCTTTTTTCATGAAATATATAATCGACAGAGCAAATTTTAGACAATTCGATATTGCTGAAATCAACAAATTATCCCCAAGAGCATACTTTATTCCTTATTCTTCAAGAGAGAATTTAGAGAAGCAAGATGTTCTCACAGAGCGCTATAATAGTGATATGGTGCATATTCTCAATGGCGAGTGGGATTTCAAATACTATGAGAAAGATATGCTCATTCCAAATGAGTTTTATACAGAGAGAGTTCAATTTGACAAGGTGACTGTGCCATCTACTTGGCAAAGAACAGGTTATCGTGAGCCTTGTTATCTTAATACTCGTTATGAAATTGACGCCAAACTCTATCCTGATATGCCACAGGATGTTCCAATGGGTATTTACAGAAAATTCATCAATATCGATAATCTCGATAAAGTGTATATTCTTACATTTATGGGCGTAATCTCATCACTTGATTTATATATCAACGGTGACTTCGTGGGTTACAGCGAAGGTGCTCACAACTCTGCCGAATTTAATATTACAAAATATCTTCACGAAGGTGAAAACGAAATTGTTGCATCAGTTTCAAAATGGTCAACAGGTACATATCTCGAATGTCAGGATATGTTCCGTGAAAACGGCATTTTCCGTGATGTTCTTTTGACCGAACTTGATAAAACATATCTCTATGATTTCAAAGTTGATACAGAGAAAAAAGGCAATATTTATGATTTAACAGTTTCATTCAGAATTAAAGGTGATAAAGAAAACTGTTCAATCAGCGCAGAGCTCTTTGATGGTGAAACTCTTATCGCAAGAGAAACTGCAGACGCAAGAGCAAAAGAGAGCATCACATTCTCAAATCTCGAGGTAAAAGAATGGAATGCAGAAGAGCCATATACCTATGAGCTTTACATCACCTTTGAAGATGCAAAAGGCAATAAAACTTATGTTAAGAACATTACAGGTTTCAAAAATATTGAAATTAAAGGCAATGTGTTCTATTTCAACAATAAACCAATTAAGTTCAAGGGTGTAAATCACCACGATACAAATATGTATCATGGCTATGTTCTTAAAGGCGAAGAGATTAAAGCAGAGTTAGAACTTATGAAAAAACTCAACATTAACTCAATCCGTACGTCTCACTATCCACCTGACCCAACATTATTAACTCTTGCAGACATTATGGGCTTCTATATCATCGACGAAGCAGATATTGAAACTCACGGTGCGTGGGATATTAAGGCTCCAAAGGGCGATAACTGTACTATCAGCCATGACTTGAAATGGGAAGGTAGATATGTTGACCGTGTTAGCCGTATGGTTTGCCGTGACCGAAATCACCCAAGTATCACAATGTGGTCATTGGGTAATGAAGCATGGGGTTATAACTGTCAGGATGCTTGCTATGATTATATTAAAAATAGTGGTTCAAAAATCCCTGTACATTATGAAAGCGTAATCCATACAGACAGATTTGCTTATGATGTAATTTCAGAAATGTATCCAAGTCACGAAAATGTAGAAAAATATGGTGCAAGAACTCATAAGGATAAGAGATATTTTGAAAAGCCATATTTTATGTGTGAATATGTTCACGCAATGGGCGTAGGACCTGGTGCAGTTGAAGAATATTGGGATAGCATTTATAAATATGACAACCTTATGGGTGGTTGTGTTTGGGAATGGGCTGACCACGCAGTTTATCACGATGGCAATGATAAATATAAATTCCAATATACTTATGGTGGTGACCACGGTGAAGAAAAGCACGACAGCAATTTCTGTGTCGATGGTATGCTCTATCCCGACAAAACACCACATACAGGAGCATTCGTTATCAAAGCAGTTTATCGTCCTGTAAGAAGCAAGCATATTAGCGGAAAAGTCTTTGAATTTACAAATACAAATCGTTTCAAGAATTCAAAATATCTTCGTGTTGAATGGACTCAAAATCTTAACGGTTACGAGAAGAAAACAGGTGAGTTGACTCTTGATATTGAACCAATGCAGACGAAATCTTATGAAATTCCATTCGTTGAATGTGATTCTTCACAGGATAGCCATATTAATATTGCATATTTTGATGGTGAAGAACAGATTGCAATAGAGCAAATTACAATAAATGACACAGCTAATTTCTTGCCACAATTTACAGGCGTTGGCAATGTGTCAGTTGCAGAAGAGAACAATAATGTTACAGTTTCATTTGATAATGGTAAAGTTGTTTTTGATAAGAAAACAGGCGAGATGATTCACTATATCAAGAATGGCTATGAATTTATGAATATCAACCCTGCAGATAATAAAAAGGGCTTTGTGCCAAACCTTGTGAGAGCATCACTTGATAACGATTCTTATGGTCAAAAGAAACCTTGGGATAAAATAGGTCTTCACGATGCAACAACACTTCTTAAAAAGTTCAGTTTTGCAGATAAGTCATATTGTGCAGTTGTGGCTGTATCATATACAGTTAAGAAGTCACACAAAAACTATTTCTATGCAAATATTGTTTATACAATTTATGGTGACGGTCTTGTAACAGTTGAGTCAAGTCTTGACAAAGCATTCTTCGGTTGCAACGAAATTCAGCGTTTTGGTTTGATGGCTGAATTACCATCAGATTTTAATATTATTGAATTCTATGGTAGGGGCTCACAGGAAAAAATGGAAAATCTCTGTGACCTTAAAGACCATGCTTATGTGGGAATCTGGAAAACAACAGTTGAAGCAATGCACGAGCCTTATGTAATGCCACAAGATAACGGTAACTGTGGTGGCGTTAAGTGGTTGAAACTTATGAATTCTAATGGCAACACATTTACTGTATTCGGTGTTCCAAAATTCAGTTTTTCAGCTCATAACTATACACAAAAAGCACTTCATAGCGCAAAACACCAAGAAGAACTTGCGTTTGCAGATACAACGGTTTTATGTGTTGATGGCTTTATGCGTGGTACAGGCACAAATACTTGTGGACCTGATACTCTCGATAAATACAAAGTAAAAACAGACAAAACGCTCACATTCCGTTTTGCATTCAAGGGTGAATAAAATGATAGAATACAAATGGTTTCCCGAAGGTGTAATTGACGATTCTTTTAGAAACATCAGAATTGATGTTTTTGTTAAAGAACAAGGTGTATGTGAAGAAGCCGAGTTTGATGATTTTGATATGCAAGTGCCCCATCTCGTGATTTTTCTTGATGGTGAAGCAGTTGCAACAGGTCGAATTATTCCTTATGGTGAAGACATAGTCAAACTTGGCAGAATAGCAGTTAAAAAAGACAAAAGGGGATTGGGTCTTGGCGAAAAAATCGTGCTTGAACTTTTGCGAAAAGCCAAAGAAGACGGTGCAAAGAAAGTCGTTATAGGCTCACAATCTCATGCTGTTGGATTTTACCAAAAATGTGGATTTTCTCTTGTGGGCACACCCGAATATTTAGAAGAAAATATTCCACATTTTGATATGCAATTAACTTTTTAAGGTGAAGATAATGAAAACAAATAAACTTGAATTCTCAGCGCCACCATCAAAACTTAAACTTAGAAGACCTTATTACAAAGGTTTTAAAAATATCTGGGAGCAAACAGCTTTGCCGCTTGGCAACGGTAGTTTAGGTCTTACGGTTATTGGTGATGTTAAAAGTGATAAATTGGTACTCAACCACAAAACATTGTGGGTTGGTGGGCCATCACCAAATCGTCCAGATTATTGTGGTGGCAACATAAATAAACCCGATGAAAACGGCAAAATGCCTTATGATTATTACTATGACATTCGCAAAGAGTTTCAAAATGGCAACGATAAAAAAGCCCATGAACTCTGCGAAAAACTTGTAGGTATTTATGATGGTTATGGCGCTTATCAGTGCTGGGGTAATCTTGAATTTGATTTTGGTGATATTAAGAAATTCAAAGATTACAGCCGAATTCTTGATATGGAAAAGGGTAACTGCACCATTTCTTATACAGCAAAACTAAAAGACAGAACTCTCGTTAAAGATACAAGAGAATATTTTGTTTCATATCCCGATAAGTGCGCTGTAATCAGACTTACCCGTGAAGGTGGAGCACTCAATTTTGATTATAAATTGACAACTGAACACGGCGGTAATATCGAATATAACGATAATCTTGTTGTTCATACGGGTAAACTCAGTGATAATGATTTGCAATATTGTTTATATGCAAAAATTATAACTGATGGTGATAGAGTTTCAGTTGGTAATACCTATAGTATTGTTGGAGCAACAAGTGTCACAATCATTTTGTCTGCTGATACTGATTATCTTGACTCTTATCCTACATACAGAACAGGTGAGAGCGCAGAAAGTCTTGCAGATAGGGTTAAAAATATAGTTGATAGTGCAAGTGAAAAGAACTTTAATAAACTCTTTGAAACTCATTCAAATGATTACAAAGCACTCTTTAACCGTGTTTCAATTGACCTTGATGGTGTTGACAGTGAAGACGCTAATCGACTCATTCGTAAATATCCAAAGAATTCCGATTACAGACAAAGAACAGCAGAGCAACTTCTTTATCAGTATGGTAGATATCTCGCAATTGGTTCAACCCGTGAAACTGATATTTTGCCATCTAACTTGCAAGGCATCTGGAATTGTTGCAATGACCCTAAATGGAGCAGTGACTTCCATACAAATGTTAACTTGCAAATGAACTATTGGCCAATTTATAACGGTAATTTAAGTGAATGTGCAAAGCCACTTATCCGTTATATCAAATCAATGGTAATTCCGGGCAGACTCACAGCAGAATACTATACAAATATTAAAAGTGGTGAGGGTGAGGCTAACGGATTCTTGTTCCATACTCAGTGCACACCATTCGGTTGGACTTGTCCTGGTTGGAGTTTCGACTGGGGATGGTCACCGGCTGCAATGCCTTGGATTTTACATAATTGCTATGAACATTATGAATATACTCTCGATAAAGAAACACTCGAAGCAGACATTTATCCAATGCTTAAAGAGTGTGCAGAGTACTTTGGAAAGCTTATGATAGAGCATAATGGCAGATTAGTAACAGCACCTTGTTATTCACCTGAACATGGTCCAAGAACAATGGGTAATACCTATGAACAAGCACTTCTCTGGCAGCTCTATGATGACTCAATTAAAAGTGCAAAGGCATTGGGTATTGATGCCGAATTGGTTGAAAAATGGATTGATATTCAGTCAAAACTCAAGCCCTATGAGATTGGTGAAGACGGTCAAGTCAAAGAGTGGTATCACGAAACAAAATTAGGGGAAATTGGTCAGCATCACCACAGACACATGTCGCATCTTTTGGGCGTGTTCCCTTGCAATGTGGTTAACTGGTATGAGAATCCTGATATAATCAAAGCTGCAATCGTGTCAATGAACGACAGAACCGATAAGAGCACAGGCTGGTCAATGGGACAAAAAATCAATACTTGGGCTCGTGTTGGTGATGGTGATAGAACATTGAAAGTTATTGGTGACTTGTTCAAAAATGGCATTTACACTAATTTCTGGGATTTGCACCCACCATTCCAGATTGATGGTAACTTTGGTTTCACATCAGGCGTCAATGAAATGCTTATGCAAAGTCATTGCGGATTTATTCATTTGTTACCAGCTCTTCCACAAAAGTGGCAGAATGGTAAAATTGAAGGTCTTGTTGCTCGTGGCAATTTCACAGTAAATATTGTGTGGAAAAACGGCAAACTCACAGAAGCACAAATCACATCAAATATGGGTGGAACTTGCAAGCTCTATTATGTACAGTCAGAGTTCACAGTCGAGAATATCTGTGAAAGTGAAAAAGGCTTTGCCGAATTCGAAACTGAAAAAGGCAAAACCTATACAATCAAAATTAAATAAATCCAAAGTAAAAAGCCGACTCAAACGAGTCGGCTTTTGTTTTAGTTTTATTTAAAGAGTTTATTGATTTTTTCTTTATATTCTTCTTGAGTAATTTTACCTGTGTTACGTAAGAAGAGATAATCTTCAATTTCTTTAACTTTTTTCTTATCTGACATGTAAGTGCCAGCTTTCTTTTCTGCTTTTTTAGCAGTCTTTTCAGCCTTTAATTGAGCAGCATAAGCTTCTGCTTCTTGCTTCTCTTTAAGAGCCTTTGCTTCAGCTTCTGCTTCAGCTTGTTCTTTACGAGCCTTAGCTTCATCATACATAGCTTCAATATCTTCAAGATGCTTGTAGTTTTCTTCTTGTTTGATAAGCTTTTCAGCATCAAGATAAGGTTTTGCAGCACGTGCAAAATATGCGTGCTTATCCATTTCAATCTTTGAAGCTTTGCGAGCTTCTGACTTCTTTGCTTCATAAGCCTTGATATCTGCTTTAAGCTCTTTAACCTTTGCGCGATCCTTTGCTTTCTTAGCATCTCTCAATTCAAGATAGAGAGCCTTGAGCTTTTCGTCACAAGCATCTTCAACATCAAAGATTTTTTCAAGTTCAGCAAAATCAGGCTTGATAAGTTCTTCGTTTGCAAAGAATTTTTTGATTGCCTTGTAAGCAGCTTTCTTGTTTCTTGCAACGTCGATTGCAAACTTTCTAATATCACCCTTAGGCATTGCTTTAGCAGCATCCATTTCAGCTTTAATTTCATCAAGGGTCATAAGCTTAAGTCCTTGAAGACCTGATTCATAAAGACCTTTCTGAATGTTGTATTGATATTTGAAAGTATCAGTTGAGAATTTATCAAGTTCATCACAGACAAACTTAGAAATTTCAATTTCCTCGTTATAGTTGAGAGCTTCGTTATAAGCCTTTTTAGCAACCTTCTTCTCAACCTTATCTTTGATTGACTTATATGTCTTTTCGAGCGCCTTTGGCTCTTTGCCTGCCATTTCTCTTGCATTTCTGATAATGTCAATAGCTTCAACAAGCTGAGCATCGTTTGTGATACCATTACCATAGTCTTCAAAGAGAGCACGAACTTTAAGAACACGAATAACTGACTTTTGTTTTCTTTCGTTGAAGTCATACCAAAAATATGGAACAACGTTCATAAATGCACCAATAGCAGCAATGATAATAAGAGCATGACAAAGAGGAAGGAAAACATCTAAATCATATAAAGCAGAGTTAGGGTTAACATAGTTATTCTGACCTGCTTCCATCTGCTCTGAAAGAATTTGACCAACAGTTTTGCCATCACCAAGAACACGGTTGAGAACGTTAGGGTCTGCTGTTACTTTCTTTGCCATTTCTGCAGTAATGCCGCCTTTTTCATAGATAACAGGAAGAACAGCAGATGTGCCAAGAGTGATAATTGTACCGATAGTAGCAACAGCAGAGAACATACCGTCAATTCTTTCGCCAGTCTGATACTGCTGATAGTCACGGATGTCAGCCTGAATTGTTGGGTTAAGAATGTGAGCAAATGAACCCATCAAAGCGTTGAGGTAAAGACAACCCATTACAAGCCAAATTGTGAGATTGTTGATTTCCTGCGTGAACGGAAGCATCATAAGAATGAAAACAACGTTCATAAGGTTTGTAACAACAAGAACTGCTTTTTTACCCCATTTTCTGATGCAGAATGGAGCAGCAATCATACCCCAAAGAGATGCGTTACCATAGAGTGTAACAACAAGACCATAAACGTTACCTGAGCAAGCACCGCCATAGTTGTAGAGCCAGCTAAGGATGTTAGCGTAAGCTGATTCAAGGAAACCAATCCAACCTGCAAGTGAGATAATCCAGAAATATTTGTTCTTTGCAACTGCACGAAGAGCATCAGTAAACTTAATGCTTACAACGTGAGTTCTTGCCTGAACGATTTTTTCTTCTGTGTGCTTATAAACAACAATACAAAGAAGAATACCTAAAACGCCAAGAATAGGGTAGAGGAATCTGTAAACACGAATGTCTGTTGTGTTTGTGTGGAAGAGATTCTGAGCAATAATTGGTGTAAAAAGGTTTACAACTGTTGGAGCGAATGAATAAACAACACTCTTGATTGATGCAACGTCAGCTCTTTCCTGTGTGTTAGGTGAAAGAACGTGAATAAGGTTTTCATATCCATCATAGAAGAAATAGTAAATAAAGTTCAATGCAATGTTGAGAAGAAGAATTATTGCACATTTTGCAACATACTCTTTTTCTCTGCCGAATATCATGCCTTCACCAACAAGGTAGCCCAATTTGTCATAAGGGAACCAAACGATAAGGTTACAGATAATAGCAGTAGGTATAGCCATTGTAACTATGTATGGACGATACTTACCTGCTTTGTTTCTTGTGTTATCGATAATAGTAGCACGAATTCCTGTGAATGGAATGTTGATGAGAATAGCGATAACATAGAGCAAATACATATCTGTTGGGCCAACACCAAGAGTTGAAGAAATAAGTGTGTTACCCATAGATAAAAGACAAGCGTTACCTAATGTGATAACCATGTAGGCACCGATACCACCGCCAGAATAAGCAGCGATTTCTTTGTATGGCATATAACGCCCTTTAGGTGGTGTTTTCCAATAGGTTTTAACCTTGTCAACACCGGTTTTAACGGTTTGAGATAAACTCATTTTACGCACTCCTTATAAATAAGTATTATAACCTCATAATTCTATCACATTTTTATCGGGTCTTCAACGAATAAAAACAAATTTTAACAAAAAATGAACACAAAAAACGATTTTCGTTAAATTTGAACAAAGCAGACGATTTTACATTGTGCAAAATGCCAAACTCGAATTATTGCTTTTTAATACCATTTTATTTAATTTTTCTATTGACAAATCCCGCTTAAAGAGTGATAATAAATGGGTAATAAACCTATTCGGTAGGTAAGGCTACCACAGGGATACGGATTACTGCCGCGAAATGGTGGAGACACTATTAGCAGGTCAGCAGGTCATATCGAAAAACAAGGTATGATTTAATGTAATTTCATCGCCCTGCGAAGCTAAAGCTTGAACGAATT